>NZ_RZRP01000579.1:0-4084 GCF_003997795.1 Mesorhizobium sp. M7A.F.Ca.US.005.03.2.1
GGGCCTGAGAGGCGCCGGCCTTGGCGGATCAAATCCACCACACAGGCATCCTACCACTACCCGCCGCGCCGATAATTCCGTGATCGCGCCAGTATCATCAAGCCGCCCGGTCTGTTTGCACGTTCGGCGAACGCTCAACAACACGACTTGACGGCCTGTGTCTGGCGTCTGAAAAGGGCTGGCCTGCGGACGTGGCGGAATTGGTAGACGCAAGGGACTTAAAATCCCTCGATCTCTGATCGTACGGGTTCGATTCCCGTCGTCCGCACCACCCTTCGCTCTTCGAGCTTCGGGTGGCAGGCCACCTGAAGCTCGGCAGGTTCGTTCAGGCGCACCAATTTCACCGGCTACAGCTTGTCGGCATCTCTACGCCTCGAACACTTTCTCAGTGAACCATTCCGCCAACCTGGCAAGCTCCGGCCCCAGCACGCGATCGGCGCCGACAGGCGGCACGATAGCTCTGATTTGATCGACGAAGGAACGCAGTGTCGGCGGCGGCGTCCGTTCGGTGACGTGCAGCGCCTGCGAGGCGATCATTGCCAGCATCGCCATGGCGGCATCGACGCAGCGGCCGGCGGTTGCTTCCTTGGTCCATGCGAAGAACGCCGTCGTGGCGACGTCGTCCTGCCCCGCGCCAGCCGATTCCGTGCCCGGAATGAAGGTGCGCTGTGCGGCCAGCTTGGCCTGCTCAAGATAACCGGTGATCGCCATCGGCACATAGCCGACATTGCCATGGCCATCGCTGTCGGCTGAGTGACGTCCGGTCATCAGCAGATCCGGCAGCAGCGACACCTTGCCGTTCAGAAGCTTCGAGGCGTGGCGGTCGCAGAGCAGGCAGATGTCGGCCCATATCGCCGCCAGATCGTCCAGCGCCGGCGTTGCCATCGCATTGTGATAGCCGCCGGTCGAGATGCAGCGGCCGAGCCGATGTGCATCGTCGGGCGGGATGTAGACGGGATTGTCCGATACCGAGGCCAGCGACACATTGGCCGCCCGCTCGGCCGTCGCCAGCGCACGATGCGCCTGGCCGAGGACGCGCGGCACGATGCGGTAGCTGACCGGCGCCTGATAGTTGCGTCGCCCATCGCCGGCGCCAACCAGAAACTCCCGCAATCCCTGCAGGGCAGCCGTCTCATGCTCATCGCCCCAGAGCGTGTCGAGCGCCGCGTCATAGTGCTCGAGCGGCGCGCGAAACGCTTCGATCGACAGCGCGAACACTTTTTGCGCCATGCGGATGCGGCGGCGCCCCGCGAGCGCTGCGTCGGCCACCAAAGCGGCGGCGCAGGGCGAGCCGTTGATGAGCGAGCCGCGTTCCTTGACCTCGAGGTCGAAGCGCGTCGAAAGTTCTGCAAACAAGGGATAGAGCGCCAGGATCTCACCGGCGCCGCCCTGGCCGGAGGCCGGCACGACAGGCATCGGCTCACCGTCGAGCATCGCGGCCACGGCTAGCGCGATGCGCGGCGTGGTGGCGGCGTTGCCCTCGATGAAGTTTGTCAGACGGGCAAGCACGATCGCCCTGACCACGCGATCCGGCAAGGGATCGCCGAACGAGGTGGCGGCGGCAAACGCCTTGATGCGCGCATGGCGATCACGCTCGTCAGGTTCGAGCTTTCGGCTTGCCAATTCCCCCATGGCGGTTGTGACGCCATAGATGACCGGTGGCGGATCGGATTCGATCAGCTTCAGAAACGAGGCGCGGCATTCGGCGATGCGCTGCAAGGCCTTCTCGCTGATCTCCACCGTGTCCTTCTTCCAGGCGACGCGGAAGACAGTGTCGAGGTTGATGTCGTCACGCGTCGACAGGCTAACTGGCATGCTTCACACCATCGGAAATAAGGGACCTAGTAGAGTGGTTCCTCGAACAGCGTCTTGTCGCCGTCGACCAGCGCCTTGATCTGTGCGGTGCCGTCGCCGGCAAGCGCAAGACGGATGCCGAATGGCCGCACCCGCATGTCGTTCTGGATCGCCATCCCCTCGCCTTCCGGCAGATAGAAGCGCTCGATGCCATAGTCCGGCGCGATGGTCGCCTCTTCGCCGCGAAGGTCCCAGCCTTCGGCGATGTGGCCTAGAATATCGGCCTCGTCGGCGGTTGCCATCGTTGGCGCCTTGCCGAACCAGGCGGCCGTCGGCTGCCAATAGCCGTCGGCGCCCTTCTTCAGGCGCACCACAATCGACGTATCGTCGCTTGAAAATTTGTCGGGCGGAATGTTGGCGATCATTTTCACCGGTATGCGTGAAATCTCGTAGCCCAGGATAATATAGTCGCCGCGCAGGAGGTCGCGCGGATCGACGGGTTCGATCTTCAGCAGCACTTCCTTGCCGTTGCGCAGGATCGCCGCCCGGCCGGCGATGATCCAGCTCAGGAAGCCTATCTGGACGAGCGCCACCACCAGCGCCGAGATGACAAGCCTTTTCCCGGTGATCATGCCGTGGCTCCCTTGGCGTCTGGGCCCTTCATGCGTTTTTCCACGCGGATGATGACGATCGCGAGGATGCCGAGCAGCACCGCGGCGGCCAGGAAGAAACCGGCCGTATCGAGCATCGATTGCAGGGTCACGACATAGATGATGGCGAGTTCGAAGGCGAAGCCGAGATAGGCAAGCCAGCGTAGCCCACGGCTCTCCCGTCCTGCCAGCACGATCGCGGCGACAACACCGGCCAGCGCGATCGCCGAAGCGAGGGCAAAACCGCTGTTGTAGGTGCTCTCGTCGGCGAGTTCGAACTGGATCATTGCGAGGCCGGTGAGGAAGCCGAGCAGCGCGTGCAAGGGCAAGCGGCCGCCGAGTTGCACGACCCGGTCGACCGGGCCAGGCGCGAAGACCGAGGCCGCGAACAGCAGCGCCGAGGCGACGACCAGCGGGATCGCCACCTGCAGCGTGTCGTGGTTGGTGACCAGCAGCATAAGATAGAACAGCACCGACAGGATAATCAGGTGGCGCGCCGCCTGGCTGCGGGTCCAGAACGAGACGGCAAACAGCACGATCGCCATGACGACGAAGCCGTGCGGAAAATCGCTGCGGCTGTAATAGTCGAAGCCTTTGAGGAACAGCCAGGCATCGGCGATGCCGACCGAAGCCACCGTCAGCGGGTTCGATCGCAGCGCAACCGCCGCCAGCGCCGTGCCGGCTCCCCAGGTCACCAGAGCCGAGGCCTCGTCGCCCGAGAGATGATACATCTGGCCGATCAGCGCGATCGAGCCGCCGAAAGCCGCGGCCGCCACGATCCACAGCGCTTCCCCGATTGCCGCATGGTCGCGGGCCTTCAGCGCCGCGCCGCCGACATAGCCGCCAAGGATGACGGCAAACAGCGCCGCCACGCGCGCCAGCCTCGGGATCGCGTCCCAATTGGCGGCGACGAAAATCAGGATGGCGGCGCCGAACAGCAAGGCGGCCATCATAGCCAGGATCGAGCCGAAGCTCAGCGACTTGCGCTCGTTGGCCTCGACATCGCGCGCCAGCGAATCGGCCGTCGCGGCGTCGATCATGCCGGCCTGCTGCCAGCGCGCGATATCCGCCCTGACCCGCGACGAATAGCTCGCCATGCTGCTTCTCCCCCCAGTTTGGTCTTTTTTGCAGCCGATCCGGTCAAGCCGTTGGCGCTAAGGCATTTTCCGATTCGGGTTTCTTTGTGTCAGGTCCGTGAACGCGCGTTAATGCTGCATTGCACAATTTGCATTGCTGCCATGCAGCCATAGCGCTTTTAAATCGATATGGGTCCGCCTATTTATAGTTCGTACACAAACGGAATGATCCGCAAGAAAGACGAAACGAGAACTACCATGAACCTGATCCGCAACTACCGCAACTGGCGCCGCTACAGGGACACCGTGTCCGAGCTGAGCCGCCTGAGCAACCGTGAACTGACCGACCTCGGCATCAGCCGCAGCGACATTCCTTACGTCGCTCGCAAGGCGGTCTAATTCTTCGGACCGCGAATGGTCCGAACCAGTTTTGAAAAAGAGAACGACAATGAACCTGATCCGCAACTATCGTAACTGGCGCGTTTATCGCGAGACGGTTACCGAGCTGGGTCGCCTTTCGAACCGCCAGCTGCATGATCTCGGTATCGTCCGCGACGAAATCAA
>NZ_RZRP01000057.1:0-14642 GCF_003997795.1 Mesorhizobium sp. M7A.F.Ca.US.005.03.2.1
GAAGAGAAGCGGCCCTTCAACCTGTCGCGCTGGGCAATCGGCCATCCCGCCATTGCGCGGTTCCTGTTCGGCCTGATCATCATTTCCGGCGCGCTCGGCCTGATGCGCATGGGCCAGAAGGAAGATCCCGATTTCACCTTCCGGGTCATGGTCGTCCAGGCGATCTGGCCGGGCTCCTCGATCCAGGAGATGGAAGACCAGGTCGTCAACAAGATCGAACGCAAGCTGCAGGAAACGCCGCATCTCGATTTCGTGCGCTCCTTTACCCGCGCCGGCAGCGCCATCATCACCGTGCAGATCAAGGGCGACACCAACACTGCCGAGGTGACCGACGCGTTCTACCAGGTGCGCAAGAAGGTCGGTGACATTGCCGGTGACTTGCCGCAAGGTCTGCTCGGCCCCTATTTCAACGATGAATTTGGCGACACCTTCATCACCCTGCATTCGATCAGCGGCGACGGCTTCAGCTATCCCGAGCTGAAGAAGTTCGCCATCCAGGCGCGCGACATGCTTTTGACGACGCCCGGCGTCGAGAAGGCCGTTATCATCGGCGACCAGCCTGAAAAGCTCTATATCGACGTCTCGTCCAAGGCCCTGGCCGAACGCGGCCTGACGCTGACCGATCTGCAGAATGCGATCAAGGGACAGAACAATGTCGACCCGGCCGGCTCCGTCGATACCGGCACCAACTCGGTGCGCATTTCCGTCGAGGGCGATGTCGGCAAGGTCGAGGATATCAGGAACCTGCGCCTGCGCGCCGGCGGTCAGGTCACGAGGCTGGGCGACATCGCCACGGTGAGTTCGGGGTTGCAGGATCCGTTCCAGCGAAAGTACCGCTTCAACGGCCACGACAGCGTGCAGTTGGGCGTCGTCATGGCCAAGGGCTTCAAGGTTACCGATGTCGGCAAGGATGTCGAGGCCACCTACAAGCGCTTCGAAGAGGCGCTGCCCTACGGCGTTGCGGTCGACCAGATCTCCGACCAGCCGGGCGTCGTCACCGATGCGGTGGCGGAGTTCATGCATGCGCTTGGCGAAGCGTTGCTGATCGTGCTCGTCGTCTCGTTCCTGTCGATCGGTTGGCGTTCCGGCCTGGTCATCGCCATCGCCATCCCGCTGGTGCTGGCCGCGACCTTCGCCATCATGTACGAGCTCGGCATCGACCTGCAGCGCATCTCGCTCGGCGCGCTGATCATCGCGCTCGGTCTTCTGGTCGACGACGCGATGATCGTCGTTGAGATGATGGAGCGCAAGCTGGAGGAGGGGATGGTCAAGGTCGAGGCGGCGAGCTTCGCCTATTCCTCGACCGCCTTCCCGATGCTGACCGGCACGCTGATCACCACGGCCGGCTTTATTCCGGTCGGCTTCGCGGCCTCGACCGCCGGCGAATATGTCCGCACGCTGTTCTATGTCGTCGGCATCGCGCTGATCGTCTCCTGGTTCGTCGCGGTCTATTTCACGCCATGGCTCGGCAACATGATCCTCAAGCAGCGCAAGCATGCCGGCAGCCATCACGATGTCTTCGACACGCGTTTCTACCGCCGGCTTCGTGCCACCGTCAGCTGGGCCGTGCGCCATCGCATCATCGTCCTGGTGATGACGCTGGTCACCTTCGGCACCAGCCTGTGGGCTTTCCAGTTCATTCCGCAGAACTTCTTCCCGCAATCGTCGCGGCCGGAAATCCTCGTCGACCTTTGGCTGCCGGAAGGCACCAGCATCAAGGAAGTCGAGGCGCAGGCCAAGGCGCTCGAGACCAAGATGATGGACGACAAGGACAAGCGTTTCATCGCCACCTATATCGGCGAGGGCGCGCCGCGCTTCTTCCTGCCGCTCGACCAGCAACTGAGCAACCCCAACTTTGCCCAGTTGCTCGTCATGGCCAATGACGAACCGGCTCGCGAGCGTCTGATCGTCAAGTTGCGCACCGTCCTGGCGCAAGACTTCCCGTCCATCCGTGCCAAGGTCGATCGTCTGTTCCTCGGTCCGCCGACCGGCTGGCCGGTGCAGATGCGCGTCATGGGGCCGGATCGCCAGGAGGTGCGCCGCATCGCCGACCAGGTGAAGGCGAAGTTCCGTGAAGATCCGCTGCTTGGCGCCGTGCATGATGACTGGCTGGAGCCGGTTCCGGCGATGAAGCTGGTCATCGACCAGGATCGTGCCCGCGCACTCGGCGTCACCTCGCAGCGCATCCGCCAGATGCTGCAGGCGACGATGTCCGGCGCGCCGCTCGACGACTTCCGCGACGGCGAGGAGACGGTGTCCATCGTCGCCCGCGAGCCGAATGCCAGCCGCAGCCTGCTGTCCTCGGTCGACTCGGTCTATATCCCGACCGACTTCGGCGGTTTCGTGCCGCTGTCGCAGGTGGCCAAGGTGGTGCCGGTGCTGGAGCAAGGCATCGAATGGCGCCGCGACCGCCTGCCGACCATCAGCGTGCGCGCCACCTTGCCCGACGGCGTGCAGTCCAACGACGTCGTCACCAAGATGTACAACGACATGAAGGACCTGCGTGCGGGTCTGGCGCCCGGTTACAAGATCGAAATCCAGGGCGGTGCGGAGGATTCGGCGGAAAGCCAGGCTTCGATCGCCGCCAAGGCACCGATCATGCTGGCCGTCATTGTCGTGCTTTTGATGATCCAGCTGCAGAACTTCGGCAAGGCGATGCTGGTGCTGGCGACCGGTCCGCTTGGCATTATCGGTGCTGCCGCGGCACTCCTGATCAGCGGTGCGCCGTTCGGCTTCGTCGCCATTCTCGGCGTCATCGCGCTGCTCGGCATCATCATGCGCAACTCGATTATCCTGGTCGACCAGATCGACCAGGACATCGCCGCGGGCATGGACCGCTACGAGGCCATCATCGGTTCGGCCGTTCGCCGTTTCCGGCCGATCACGCTGACGGCGCTGACGGCGGTGCTGGCGCTGATCCCGATCTCGCGCGGCGTCTTCTGGGGTCCGCTCGCCTACGCCATGATGGGCGGCATCCTGGTTGCCACGGTGCTGACCATCCTGGTCCTGCCGGCCGGTTACGCCCTGTTCTTCGGCCGGGAGCCGAAGAAGCGCGGGGCGGAGGGACGGACGGACGATCTGGAACTGAGCCAGGAAGCCGAAAAGCCGCAACTGGCGCTGGCCGCCGAATAGATCGATCGCGCCAGTCGAAAAGGATCGGGCGCGCCGAAGCGCGCCCGATCCTTTTTATTTTTATGAGGTCAGATGACGAAGAACCAGTTGGCGAGCAGCATCACCACCACGCCGGCGACCAGCGTCAGATAGGGCAGCATGCCCGCCTTTTTGACCGAGAGGTCGGCCCCCGTCATGCCGAGATCGGCCAGCATGTGGTCGGGGAACTTGCCCTTGTCCTGAATGTAGTGTCGGAAGCAGAACACCGGGATGATCAGCGCTGCCGTGATCAGGCCGGCCCACAGCGCCATCGGGTTCCATACCTTGGCACCGGCGCCCATGAAGATCGCGTTGACATAGGCGAAGATCGCCCCGATCCCGAGCAGCCAGCTCGGCGCCTTCCAGGGCCGTGCGATATGGCCGTTGTCGATGCGGTGGATCCAGCCGGCGTTGAGGTTGAGGAAGTTGAAGATGATGTAACCGCAATTCGACACGGCGAGGATGAAGAAGAAGCTCGTCGCGTCGGCCGAGGCGATGGCCAGCACGATCAGGTTGAAGACGAGATCGGTCCACATTGCCCGTGTCGGCGCACCATGTTCGTTGACATGGCTGAGATAGCGCGGCAGCCAGCCATCGACCGAGCCCTGGTAGAGCGTACGCGAAGAGCCGGCCATGGCCGTCATGATGCACAGCACCAGCGCCAGGATCATCAGCATCACCAACAGGCTGTGGACTAGCGCGCCGCCGCCGACCATGCCGGCCAGCGCGTCGGCGACCCCGGAGCCGTCGACGATCGGCGTCGCCAGCATACCGTTGAGGCCAAGCACGCCCTGGAAGGTGAACGGCACCAGGATGAACAGCAGCATGCACAGAAGGCCGGAATAGAAAATCGCCTTGAACGTGTCGGTGCCGGGGTTCTTGAACTCGGATGTGTAGCAGACGGCGGTCTCGAAGCCGTAGGTCGACCAGGCGGCGATGAACATACCACCAAGCACCAGCGTCCAGCCGGCGATGTTCCAGGCACCGGGCTCGGGCGCGTAGGCTGCGGCCAGCGGCACCAGCGGCGAAAAATTCGCCCAGTTGATCTGGCCGGTGACGATCGGCACCACGCCGACGATCAGCATCGGGACGATGACCAAGAGGCCGATATATTTCTGCACATTGGCGGTGCCGAGAATGCCGCGATGCTGGATCGCAAAGATGATCAGCATCAGCACTGCGCCGATGAAGAAGGTCGCGTTGAAGGTGAACGAGACCGGTCCCAGCGTGTGGCTGTAAAGCGTCCAGTTGCGGATTGCCGGCGTCGCCGCCGCGGTCACCGCTGTGATGGCGTCGGCGGCACTCGTCCCGGCATGCGCGGCGATATAGGCGACGACATCGGGTGAGGTTTCGGTGAACAGCGGCACTGGCGCCAGCGCGTTGAGGATGTAGGCGGCGGCGATCGAGCAGCCGAGCGACAGCACCGGCGACCAGGCGAACCAGTTGCACCAGACAGACAGCGGCGCGATGAACTTGGAATAGCGCAGCCAGGCGGTGGCGCCGTAGATCGACGCGCCGCCCGACTTGTTCGGAAACAGGCCGGCGATTTCGGCATAGGTGAAGGATTGCAGGAAGCCCATGATCATGGAGAAGATCCAGATCGCGAAGGCCAGCGTGCCGGTCGTGCCGGCAATGCCGCCGATCGAGAACAGGACCAGGGCCGGCACGCCGCTCGCCACCCAGAAGGCGCCGCGCCAGTCGATATTTCGGTGCAACTTGCCTTCGGCAAGCGGCTCCAGGACAGTCGTTATCGTGCTCATATGTCTTTGTTCCCCATTTTGATGTTCCCCGTTCGTGACGGCCGCGACTTCGCGAGGCTTCATCATCGACGCATGCTTTGGGCGGCTGTCGGTGTTTCCACTCAGTCGCATTTTTTTCTTAACAGTGAAGATTGATCCGGCGCGCTTTCAGGTCAAGCGATTTGTCGCGCCGTGCACATCACGCTTGCGAAACATGTCGGCTTCACACTGCCGCGGTGGGATTGTTCGGAAAAGGACCAAGGGTCAGGAAGCGAAAAACCCGCCGGAGGCGGGTCGCAGCGCAAATCAGCACCATGGACGAATATGTAGCATAGCTGCCCTCAGCAGGTCAAGAAAAAATTCCTATCACGAACTGCAGCACGGCCTCACTGTCTTGGGAGGGAAGGGCCGTCAGGAACGCGGTTTGGTCTTTTGCGGATCGTAGTGGGCGAAGGCGACGACTCGCGCCGGCAGCCGCTTGGCATGGCCGTCGAGCTTGCCGATCTCGACCTCGGTACCGACAGCCGAATGGGTGACATCGAGCCTGGCCAGCGCGATGGTCTTGTTCAGCACCGGCGAGCGCATGCCTGACGTGACCACGCCGATCTGGGCACGGCCGACATGCACGCAATCGCCATGGCCGACGTCGACATTGGCGTCGATGTCGAGACCGACCAGCTTCGTCTGCGGGTGCTCCTTGCGGCGGATCAGCGCCTCGCGGCCGACGAAATCGTCGGTCTTGCTCTTCAGCGGCACGGTGAAGCCGATGCCGGCCTCGAACGGATCGGTCTGGTCGGAAAATTCGTATCCGGCGAAGATCAACCCGGCCTCGATGCGCACCATGTCCAGCGCCTGCAGTCCCATCGGCTTCAGCCCGTGCGGCTGGCCGGCTTCCCAGATGGCGTCGAAGACTTTTTCGGCGTCGCGCGGATGGCACCAGATCTCGTAGCCGAGCTCGCCGGTATAGCCGGTGCGCGAGACGACGACCGGAATGCCGTTGCCGCCACCAATGCGGGCGACGGCGAAGCGGAACCATTCGAGTTCGTCGATCGACGGCTGCAGCGGCGAGGTCCAGATCACCTCCCTGAGGATGTCGCGGCTCTTCGGTCCCTGCACGGCGACATTGTGCATCTGGTCGGTGGAGGAACGCACAAGGACATTGAGGCCGAGTTTTGTCGCCGTCTCGCGCAGCCACTCGCCAGACAGATCGTCGCCGCCGACCCAGCGGAAATTGTCCTTGCCCAGCCGCAGCAGGGTGCCGTCATCAATCATGCCGCCATGCGCGTAGCACATGGCCGAATAGACCACCTGGCCAACGCCGAGCTTCTTGACGTCGCGGGTCAGCGTGTATTGCAGCAGCGCTTCGGAATCCGGGCCGGTGACCTCGAACTTGCGCAGCGGCGACAGGTCCATGATCACCGCGTCTTGGCGGCAGGCCCAGTATTCGGCGATCGGCCCGTCCTTGGCGAAGGAATTGGCGAGCCAATAGCCCTTGTACTCCTGAAAGTTGCGGGTGTGCTTGGCAAAGCTCGAATGAAAAGCGGTCTCGCGGGTCATTTTCGGTTCCGAATCGGGCGTCATGCGTCTGGCGATCGCTCGCGAGAATTTGTGCTGGCCGGAATAGGTCCGCACATGGATGTCGGTCGGGTTCCAGCCATTGGCCGGCGTCGTGTCGTCGGGGCAGGCGGAGGAAACGCAAACGATGTCGGTGAGCGCCCTGAGCAGCACATAGTCGCCCGCCCGCGACCACGGCTCGTCGGACACCATGACGCCATGCGCGTCGATCGCCGTGTTGAAGAAGAAGTTGATCGCCATCCAGCCCGCGCGGGGATTGACGCCCTTGCCGACCAGAGCGCCGTTGAAATTCTCCGAACAGTTGGTGTGTCCGGGATAGCCGATGTCGTCGTAATATTTGGCGGCGCAGGCGAGCGCGAAGGCGTCGTGCCGGCCGCATGTGTCCTGCACCACCTCGACCAGCGGCTCCATGTCCTGGTCATAGTATTTGGAATGCAGGCCGGGCATCGGGTAGCTCGCACCCATGAGCGTGCGCGTCGTCGTCACGTCGAGCGGATGATCCAGTCCCCTGTCCAGCTTGCGCGCCGAAAAGCACTGGAAATCGGTGCATTGGCGCCCGTCGACATCGATGATCTGCAGATAGTCGCCAGCCCTAACGAAATAGGCCTCCGCGGTCGCCGAATGGACGCGCAAATCGAGCACCGGGTCGGCAAGCGGATCAGCCAATACCGATTTCGCCGCCGGGCGGATCGTGGCGCGGCGAACGAAGACGGTCAGCGGTGTCGCCGTGTCATGACCATCGACCAGCATCGGCCCGCCGGGGGCGGCAATCAGCACCACACCATCGCGTGCGACGGTGAAAGCCTGCTCGGTGCCGGCCGGTGTCGTGACGCCGAACACCCGCACGGCCTTGGCGTGGTCAAGCTGCACCTGCCGGCGGGCGAGCCCGCTCCGCAGGGATGCGAGACTGTCGTCCCCCTCTATGAGCAGCGCTTTGATGCCGGCAGCGTTGCTGTTCGATGCTTCACCAAAAATGCTGGGATCGGTCGCGCCGGTCCTGTCCCAGGCCAGAAGTTCGCAGGCCTGGCCGCCTTCGACATTGCGCACGGTGATCGCGTCGCCGGCCTCGATGTCGATCAGCACCGCGCCGTTGCCCTGGATCGTATAACGCTCCATGCCCGGCGGCAGCGCGATCTGGCCGGGCCTCAGGATGAGGCTAGGCTTGGGCGGTCCGGCGGCAATTGCGGGGTAGGGCGACTGGCTCATCTCAGCCTTGCGGTTCGAGAAACAAGTTTGCCTGTGTGTGAAATTATTTTAGCAGCAAGAATAGCAGTGCGGTTGGGTTTGGCAAGGCGGAGGTGGCGCGCGCTTTCCCTTCTCCCCTTGTTGTGGGAGAAGGGAAGACTAGCCAAGGCTAAGCCAGTCTCTCTGTATGGTCGATGTCGACGCCGTACTCCGCGCCCGAATCCAGCATCGTATGCCAAAGGCTCTCGGCAAACGTCGCAAACATCAGAACGTTGAACACCGCCTGCCCATCCGTCCGATCACCGCCGCGCCAGAGCGTGACGCTGGTGTGATCCATCGACGTCGCGGCGGCGGCGCCAACCGGAAACGCATCGGGATGCAAATCGATCGACGACAGTTTCGCCAGCATTGTCCGCGCCTTGGCGCCGGAGATGCTGACCAGAACCCGCGCATGCGACTGGTCCGACAGCGAGCCGGACAATGCGGGCTCCAGCGTCTGTATCGTGTGCTTGCCGCCCTTCGACAGCACGAAGAACTGGTCCGGTCCCGACCAGATCAGGGTTGCGTCCGAAGTCCGCACCGCCTTGGGCGCATCAGGGACAGCAACACCAAACCGAGCCTTGGCGGCTTGTCCCAGCTCGGCCGCCTGGCCGCGCCGCGCCATCACCTGGATCAGATCAAAATTGCGGATCTCGGTCAGCGAGACGCCGGCCTCAATACCGCGTGCACCATGCACGCCGGCAACGAGCGCCTTTTCAAGCGGACTGCGGGGAGCCCAGGAAAACTCAACCACGCTGGCGCCCTCCATCCGGGTCGTAGAAGACGGGATTGCAGAGTTCGACGTCATAGTCTTCGCCGCGCAATGGATCATGCGCGTGCACGATCTCGCCGATGCGTTCGCGGCCGCGTTCGACAAGCGCGAGCCCGATCCACTGATCCAACGTCGGCGAGAAGCAGACCGAGGTGACATAGCCCTGGTCGTTGCCGGGGCCGGGCGTCTGCCCCTTCGGGATGATGTGTGCGCCGGAGCGCAACCGGCGTGTCTCGTCCGTCGGCTTGATGCCGACGACGACCTGGCGATCTGGGGCTACCAGCGCCTCGCGTCCGGCCATGACGCGGCCGATATAGTCTTTCTTGGTCGACATCATCTTGCCCAGACCAAGATCGGCCGCTGTCGTCGTGCCGCTCAGTTCCGGTCCGGCGATGTGGCCCTTTTCGACGCGCATGACGCCGAGCGCCTCGGTGCCGTAAGGCGTCACGCCGAATGGCGCACCGGCCAGCATCAGATTGCGCGCCATCGCATCGCCGAAGCGTGCCGGTACCGAGATCTCGAAGGCCATTTCGCCGGAGAACGAGATGCGGAACAGCCGCGCCTTGAGGCCGCCGCGCAATGTCACTTCGCGCGCGCCCATGAACGGAAAGCCTTCGTTGGAAAGGTCCTCGGACTCATCAACGATCTGTTTCAGCAACTCCCGCGCGCTCGGTCCGGCGATCGAGAACTGCGCCCACTGGTCGGAGACGGAAGTGAGCTGCACGTCGAGCTCCGGGAACAGCACCTGGCGGCAGAATTCGAGATGCTGCATCACCAGACCGGCCTTGGCCGTGGTGGTGGTGAGAAAATAGTGGTCTTCGGCCAGCCGCGACGTGGTGCCGTCGTCATAGACGATGCCGTCCTCGCGCAGCATCAGACCGTAGCGCGCCTTGCCCACTGCAAGACTGGAGAAGGTGTTGATGTAGACGCGGTCGAGGAAGGCGCCGGCATCCGGACCGTGCACGTCGATCTTGCCGAGCGTCGAGACATCGCAGAATCCGACGCCTGAGCGCACCGCCTTGACCTCGCGCGTCACCGATTCCAGCCAGTCCTTCTCGCCCGCGCGGGGGTACCACTGCGCCCGTTTCCAAAGACCGGTGTCGACGAAGACAGCACCTTGTTCCACCGCCCAGTGATGCGACGGCGTCAGCCGCGTTGCATGAAAAGTCTCATCGCGATGGTGTCCGGCAAAGGCGCCGATGGCGACGGGCACGTAAGGCGGGCGATAGATGGTCGTGCCGGTCTCGGGAATGGATTTGCCTGTTACCGCCGCCATGATGGCGAGGCCGGCGACGTTGGAGGTCTTGCCCTGGTCGGTCGCCATGCCGAGCGTGGTGTAGCGCTTCAGATGCTCGACCGATTCAAAACCCTCGCGCTGCGCCAGCTCGATGTCGGACGCGGTGACGTCGTGTTGCTGGTCGACAAAGGCTTTGCCCTTGCCGGCGACATGCCAGAGCGGGGTGAGCGAGAAAGCCTCGTCATCGGCGGCAGGCGCGGCGCCCGCCGTACCATTGTGCCCCGTGTCACGCGCCGCTGCCGCGCCAGCGGCAAATCCCTGGCTCAGGCAGGCGCCGAGGCCAAAGTCGCCATTGGCGGCGCCCGCTGCGACCATACCGGGCGGCGCGCCGTCCGGTACGAAAGCAGCAATATCGTCGCGCCATTTCGGCCGGCCGCGATGATAGGAGGTCAGCCCGACCGCCGGGTTCCAGCCGCCGGAAACGGCGAGCCCGTCCGCTTCAACCTCGGCGCGCGCGCCGCCGGTCAGCGACACCGCGATTTTCCTGACGCCATCCTTGCCGCCGTCGATGCCACTGACGGAACCGTGCAGCACCGGGAAGCCGCCCTTCGAGGCCAGCGAACGATGCGCCGGCGATATTTCGGGCCGTGCATCGATGACCGCCGCTATCTGCAGGCCGGCACCGAGCGCCGTCTCGACGGTGCGCCAGCCGTCCTCATTGTTGGTGAAAAGTGCGATCCGCTTTGCCGGTGTAGCGGCGTAGCGCGCGACATAGGTGCGCATGGCGGAGGCCATCATCACGCCGGGCGTGTCGTTGCCGGCAAAGACGATCGGCCGTTCGATGGCGCCGGCTGCCACGACGCAGCGCTTCGCCACGATCCGCCACAGGCGCTGGCGCACCTGGTGCTCGGGCGGCGAGGGCAAATGGTCGTTGACCCGCTCAATGGCGCCATAGGTGCCGCCATCGTAGACGCCGAACAGCGTCGTGCGGGTCATGACGCGGACGTCGGGCATACCAGCCAGTTCAGCCAGCGTCCGCGAAATCCACTCGGCCGCAGGTTCGCCGTCGATCATTGCGCCATCCGACAGCAGACGGCCGCCGAGGACAAAATCCTCCTCGCACAGGATGACGCGGGCGCCTGCGCGGCCGGCTGCCAACGCCGCGGCCAGACCAGCCGGGCCGGAGCCGGCGATCAGCACGTCGCAATGCGCCCATGCCTTGTCGTAGTGGTCGGGATCGGCAAGGCCGGCGGCACGGCCAAGGCCTGCGGCGCGGCGGATCGCCGGCTCATAGATCGCTTCCCAGAACTTCGCCGGCCACATGAATGTCTTGTAGTAGAAGCCGGCAACGAAGATCGGCGCGAACAGCTGGTTGACCGACATCACGTCGTGGCGCAGCGACGGCCAACGGTTCTGGCTGGCGGCCTCGAGCCCGTCATAGAGTTCGGCCGTCGTCGCCTTGGTGTTCGGCTCGCGCCGTGCCCCGGTGCGCAGCTCGACCAGCGCATTGGGTTCTTCCGAGCCCGCAGTCAGGATGCCGCGCGGGCGGTGGTATTTGAACGAACGGCCGACCAGCTTGACGCCGTTGGCGATCAGCGCCGAGGCGAGCGTGTCGCCCTGGAAGCCGGAGAAAGCCTTGCCGTCGAAACGGAAGTTCAGCGGTGCCGAGCGGTCGACAAGCCCGCCATTGCCGAGCCGGTGTGTCTGCGCGCCGGCCATCACGCACCAACCTTCGCAGCGCCGGCACCAGCCGCCGGTTCGATGGAGGAAATCTCGTGCGTCAGCGTGTTGCGGGTGACCTTCAGCCAAGCCCGGCAACCACCGCCATGGTACCAGTATTCGCTGGTCGCGCCGGCGACATTGTCGCGCAGATAGACATAGTCGAAGACCTCGTCTTCCGAGGCGCCGGCCTCGGGCCGTACCGGTTTGGCGTCGCCGAGATAGGTGAACTCGCCGAGTTCGCGTTCACCGCAGAAAGGACAGGCAATGCGCATTTCTTCTAAACCGCCTTCAATGCAGGTTCGGTTGGGCGCCCTGGCCCTTTTCGTCGATCATGGCGCCAGTTCGGAACCGGTCTAGGCGGAACCGTGCCGCTTCTTCATGCGACTCGTCGCGAGCCAGGAGGTGCGCAAAGACAAAACCGGACCCTGGCGTCGCCTTGAAGCCGCCATAGCACCAGCCCGCGTTGAGATAGAGCCCGTCGACGGGCGTCTTGTCGATGATCGGTGAACCGTCCATCGACATGTCCATGATGCCGCCCCACTGGCGCAGCAGGCGCACGCGGCCGATCATCGGCATCAGCGCCATGCCGCCCTCGCAGACGTCTTCCATCACAGGCATGTTGCCGCGCTGGGCGTAGGAATTGTAGCCGTCTATATCGCCGCCGAAGACGAGGCCGCCCTTGTCGGACTGGCTGACGTAGAAATGGCCGGCGCCGAAGGTCATGACGCCCGGGATGAGCGGCTTGATCGCCTCGGAGACGAAGGCCTGCAGCACATGGCTCTCGATCGGCAGGCGCAGGCCGGCCATTGCCGCGACGCGCGACGAGGAGCCGGCGACCGCCATGCCAACCTTTCCGGCGCCGATCTTGCCGCGCGACGTCTCGACGCCGGTCACCTTGCCATTGGCGTCTCTGACGAAGCCGGTGACTTCGCAATTCTGGATGATGTCGACGCCGAGTTCGCTCGCCGCATGCGCATAGCCCCAGACCACCGCATCGTGCCGCGCCGTGCCGCCGCGCCGCTGCAACAGCCCGCCTTGCACGGGAAAGCGCGCATTGTCGAAGTTCAGGAACGGGATCATCTTCCTGACGGCAGCGAGGTCGAGCAGTTCGGCGTCGATGCCGTTGATGCGCATGGTGTTGCCGCGCCGCGCATAGGCGTCGCGCTGCGCGTCGGAATGGTAGAGGTTGATGACGCCGCGCTGGCTGACCATCGCATTGTAGTTGAGGTCCTGCTCCATCCGCTCCCACAGCTTCATCGACAATTCGTAGAAGCCGGTGTTGCCGGGCAGACCGTAATTGGAGCGGATGATGGTGGTGTTGCGGCCGGCATTGCCGGAGCCGATCCAGCCTTTTTCGAGCACGGCGACATTCTTGATGCCGTACTCGCTGGCGAGGAACCAGGCGGTGGCCAGCCCGTGCCCACCGCCGCCGATGATCACCACGTCGTAGCGATCCTTCGGCGTGGCGTCGCGCCAGGTGCGCTGCCAGTTCTTGTGGCCGGACACGGCGGCACGAGCGAGCGAGAAGATCGAATATTTCATCAGTTCATTCCGAGGTCGCTCGCGTCGCGCTGGTGGTCAAATATCCAGCGTGTGGTCGCGCTCCCATTGCGTGAAGTGCGAAGCATAGGAATTCCATTCCTGCTGCTTCAGCTTTAGATATGCCGACGAAAATTCCTCACCCAGCGCCGCCTTGAGCGATTTGTCATTGTCGAACTCACGCAGCGCGTCGAGCAGGTTGAGCGGCAGCTTCGGTGCGTCTGTGACGGTATGGCCGAGCTGGTACATGTCGATGTCGTGGCGCTTGCCCGGATCGGCCTTGGAGCGGATGCCGTCGAGGCCGGCCGCGATGATGACGGCCTGCAGCAAATAGGGATTGGCGGCGCCATCCGGCAGGCGCAGCTCGAAGCGGCCGGGGCCGGGCACGCGCACCATTTCGGGCGCGACCTGGGCACCGAACACGGTGACCTGGACCGGCAACAACCGCACCCACATGGTGCGCGGCGCGTTGATGCGTTTGTAGGAATTCACCGTCGGGTTGGTGATCGCGGCTAGTGCGGAGGCATGCTTCATGATGCCGCCGAGGAAATTCCGGCCCTTGGCCGACAGGCCGAGCTCCATCGCATTGTCGGCGAAGACGTTGGTCTTGCCCGATTTGTCCCAAACCGAGATATGGGCATGGCAGCCATTGCCGGTCAGACCCTGGAAGGGCTTCGGCATGAAGGTCGCGCGCAGGCCATGCTTTTCCGCGATCGACTTGACCATGAATTTGAAGAACGAGTGCTTGTCGGCGGTCGCCAGCGCGTCGTCGAAAGCCCAGTTCATCTCGAACTGGCCGTTGGCGTCCTCATGGTCGTTCTGATAGGCGCCCCAGCCGAGCGCCAGCATGTGGTCGCAGATCTCTGCGATGACGTCGTAGCGCCGCATCACCGCTTGCTGGTCGTAGCAGGGTTTTGAGGCCGTGTCGTATTCGTCGGAGATCGTCTTGCCGTCAGGCGAGATCAGGAAGAACTCGGCCTCGACGCCGGTCTTGACATGCATGCCGTCGCTGGCGGCTTCCGCGATCAGCCGCTTCAGTGTGTTGCGCGGCGCCTGGTCGACCTCCTTGTCGTCCATGATGCAGTTGGCCGCCACCCAGGCGACCTCAGGCTTCCACGGCAGCTGGATCACCGAATCCGGATCCGGCACCGCAAGCATGTCGGGATGCGCCGGCGTCAGGTCCAGCCATGTGGCGAAACCGGCAAAGCCGGCGCCGTCCTTCTGCATGTCTGATATCGCCTGCGCCGGCACCAGCTTGGCACGCTGGCCACTGAACAGGTCAGTGTAGGAAATCATGAAATATTTGACGTTTTTCGCCCTTGCGAATTCAGCAAGATCAGTTGCCACGGTAGTTCCCCATTTTATCGATTGTTGTTCCCGAGTATGCGGGAATCGGCCCTTCGTTGATCAGAAGCCGTTCTTCCCCGGTATCCAGTTGGTGCCGGCCAGCGGCACGCCGGCCATGGCGGCTGCCTCGATCGTCAGCGCGACCAGGTCCTCGGGTTCGAGATTGTGCAGGCTGTTCTTGCCGCACGCGCGGGCGATCGTTTGAGCCTCAAGGGTCATCACCTTGAGGTAGTTCGCTAGCCGGCGCCCGGCAGCCACCGGATCGACCCGCTTCATCAGTTCCGGATCCTGCGTGGTGATGCCGGCGGGGTCGCGCCCCTCGTGCCAATCGTCATAG
>NZ_RZRP01000580.1:0-4068 GCF_003997795.1 Mesorhizobium sp. M7A.F.Ca.US.005.03.2.1
GGCGGTGCCGTATCGAGCGCCAGGATGTCGGGGGCGTCGTCGGCGCAGGGGGCTAGACGGCGGGAGAGATCTGCGTGGGTTTCAGTTTGGGTCATGATCACCGGCTGGATTTCGAACGATTACTGGCGAGAGCCCTTCTGACGGGCTTGCCTCGATATGGGCGCCATTGGACAACGGAGCGCCTCAATAGCCAAGCGCGAAACCATCCTTGCGCGGATCGGAAGCGCCGGTCAGCGTCCCCTTCTCCCAGTCGATCAGCACCACTTGCCCGCCGCCAAGCGGATGATGCGGTTCGGCGATGCGGTGGCCGCGCCGGCGCAGGCCCTCGGTTGCATCAGTGGGAACGCCACGCTCGGCTTCCACTGTGTCATCGTTGTAAAACACCCTCGGCGCATCCAGTGCCTGCTGCGGGTCCATGCCGAAATCGATCATGTTGGTGAGCAGGTGGACATGGCCAAACGGCTGGTAACCGCCGCCCATGACGCCGAACGGCATCACCACGCGGCCGTTCTTCGTCGCCATGCCCGGCATGATCGTGTGCATCGGCCGCTTGCCCGGCGCGATCGCGTTCGGATGCGCCGGGTCGAGGCGGAAGCTCGAACCACGGTTCTGCAGCACGATACCGGTCTTCGGGCCGACGACGCCACTGCCGAACGAATAATAGGTCGAGTTGATGAAGGAGACCGCGTTACGGTCGCGGTCGACGATGGAGATATAGACCGTGTCGCTGCCGGGCAGCTCGACGCGCGGCAGATGCGTCATGGCGCGGTCGCGGTCGATCTCGGCGCGTAGCCGGTCGGCATAGGCGCCGGACAGGAGCTGCTTCAGGGGCACCGGGACATGGTCCTGGTCGCCGACATAGCGGTCGCGGTCGCGGTAAGCCAGGCGCCCGGCCTCGATCTCCAGATGCAGGCGTTCGGCGCCGTTGGGGTCGAGCCCGCCAAGCTCGAAGCCCGACAGCAAATTGAGCATCAAAAGCGCCGTCAGCCCCTGATTGTTCGGCGGCATCTGGTGGATCTCATGGCCGCCATAGGAGGTGCTGACCGGCGCCACATAGTCGCCTCTGGTCGCGGCAAAATCCTCGGCCGTATGAAGTCCGCCCAATTCGTTGAGCCGGCTCACCATATCGTCGGCGACCGCGCCTTCGTAGAAACCGGACCGGCCGTGTTTGGCGATGATGCGCAAGGTCGCCGCCAGTTCCGGCTGCCGATGGACGTCACCCGCCTTCGGCGCCCTGCCGCCGGGCAGGAAGATGCGCGCGGCATGCTCGTCGGCCGACAGGTCGGTCTCCGGCTCGGCCCAGTCGAAGGCGACGCGGTCGTGCACGACATAGCCGTTCTCGGCATAGTGAATGGCCGGCGCCAGCGCCTCGGCAAGGCCCTTGCGGCCATGGTCTTCGAGCAGGCGGCTCCAGGCGTCGACGGCGCCCGGTACGGTGACCGCATGCGGACCCTGCAGCGGGATGCGGTCGAAGCCTTTTTCGAGATACCAGCCGACCGTCGCCCTGGCCGGCGCCCGGCCGGAGCCATTGAAGGCCAGCACATTGCCTTGTCCTCCGGGAGAATAAAGCACGAAGCAGTCGCCACCGATGCCCGTCGATTGCGGCTCGACCACACCCTGCACGGCGGCGGCGCAGACCGCGGCGTCCATGGCATTGCCGCCGGAGCGCAGCATGTCGATGGCCGCAAGCGTTGCAAGCGGATGCGAGGTCGCGGCAACCGCCTCGGTGGCACGAACCGGCGAGCGGCCGGGAAACTGGAAATCACGCATTCTGTCTGGATATCCCCTAGTCACTTCTGCAAATTGGTCACTTCTGCGAATTGATCTGGTGAAATCAATGCCGCCGGCCGAAGATCTGCGCAACCGACAACAGCACGACCGACAGAACGATCAGGCAGGTCGAGATGGCGGCGATCGTCGGGTCGATCTGGTCGCGCAGCGCATTGAACATGCGGCGCGTCAATGTCGTCGTCTCGCCGCCCGATATGAACAGCGAAACCACCACTTCGTCGAAGGAGGTGATGAAGGCAAACAGCGCGCCCGAGACAATCGAGAAGCGGATCTGCGGCATCGTCACCTGCCAGAAGGCGGCGACGCGGCCGGCGCCAAGGCTGCGCGCCACGCGCTCCTGGTTCATGTCGTAGGAGCGCAATCCCGACAGCACGGTCAGCACCACCAACGGCAGCGCCTGCACCGTATGCGCGATGACCAGGCCGGTCAGCGTGTTGTTGAGGCCGATGCGCGCATAGAGAAAGAAGGTGCCGATGCCGATCAGGATCACAGGGACGATGAGCGACGCCGTCAGCAGCGCGTTGATGGTGCCGTTGAAGCGCAGCGTGCCCCGGTTGATGGCATAGGCGGCCGCGGTGCCGAGCGGCGTCGCCACCAGCACGGTCATGACAGCCACCTTGACCGAGACGATCGTGGCATCGCGCCACTCCAGCGACCCGAAATAGGCCTGGTACCAGCGCAGCGACCATTGCTGCGGCGGGAATTGCAGCAGCGTCGAATCGGAAAACGACATGATGACGATGATGATCGACGGTGCGATCAGGAACAGCAGCACGAGGCCGCCGAAGCAATAGAGCCATAGGCGTTGCCGGTGCGAGATAGGCAGGCCGAGATCCCTACTCATCTCGAACTCCACACGCCGGTGGCACGCGCGCCGAGCAGCCACTGGAACAGGCCGAGAAGCGCCAGCGTCACCACCAGCAGCACCACGCCCAGTGCTGCACCCGCGCCCCAGTTTGAATAGAGGCTGGTGGTCTGTTCCATGCGCATCGCCCACATGATGACCTTGCCGCCGCCCATCAAAGCCGGCGTGACGAAGAAGCCCAGGCAGAGCACGAAGACGATGACCACGCCCGAGGCGAGGCCTGGCAGCGACAGCGGAAAGAAGATCTGCCGGAAGGTGGCAGTCGGGCCGGCGCCGAGATTCATGCCGGCGCGCAGGCAGTCGGTGTCGATGGTCTTCATCGAAGCGTAGAGCGGCAGCACCAGGAACGGCAGCAAGATATGCGTCATGCCGATGACGACGCCGGAAAAATTGTTGGCGAGCGATAGCGGCTGGCTGATGATTCCGAGATCGATCAGCCAGCTGTTGATCAGTCCCTTGCGCTGCAGGATCACCAGCCAGGCATAGGTGCGCACCAGAACCGATGTCCAGAACGGCAGGATGACGAAGATCAGGCAGATCGACGCCGCCCGCCGCGACAGTTGCGACAGCATGTAGGCCAAGGGATAGCCGAGCAGCACGCAGGCGCCGGTGACGATGAAGGCGACCTTGAAGGTGGTGATGAAGGTCTTGATGTAGGAGGCCTGCTCGAAGAATCGCGCATAATTGGCGGCGCTGAAGCCGCCCGCTTCGTCGAACAGCGACAGCCAGAACAGCCAGCCGATCGGCACGATGATGATGGCGAAGACCAGAAGCAGGCTTGGCGACAACAGCGCCAGCAGCCGTAGTGATTCACGCCGGGCGTCGGCGTGAAGTCCCTGCGTGTTGAGCTCCCGGCCTGCGGCGCTGCCGATCTCTTCCATGAGGGCGGGCTGCGCGCTCATCAGTCTGCCGCCACCAGGATCGTGTCCTGCGCATCGAGACCGAATGAGACTGGCTGGCCGGGCGCCGGCATTTTGGCCAGCACATCGCTGCGGCAATAGTCGCGCAAAGTCAGCTGGCGGCCGTCGCGCAACGCCGCGTAGCAGACGAAGCTGTCGCCCTGATAGATGATGTCGCTGACTTTCGCCTCGAGCACGTTGACGCCGCTTGTCGGTTCGGCGTCTGCCAGGAGCCGCAGCTTTTCCGGCCGCACCACCATCAGGTGCTGGCCTGCCGCCGGCACTGGTGCCGCGGTATGGATTCTCCGGTCCTCGTACCAGACGGAGCCGTTGCGGCACTCGACCGGAATGAAATTCGATTCGCCGATGAAGCCGGCCACAAATCGCGTTTGCGGCCTGGCGTAGAGGGTTTCAGGCTTGTCGAGCTGTTCGATGCGCCCGGCGTTCATGACCGCGATGCGGTCGGACATGGTGATGGCTTCGCGCTGGTCGTGCGTGACATAGACGGTGGTC
>NZ_RZRP01000581.1:0-4068 GCF_003997795.1 Mesorhizobium sp. M7A.F.Ca.US.005.03.2.1
CCAGCTGGGGCGGCACCACGCAGGAAGCGCAGACCAAATCCTGGGCAGCCCCCTTCGAAGCCAGCTCCGGCATCAAGGTGCTGCAGGACGGACCGACCGACTATGGCAAGCTCAAGGCCATGGTCGACGCCGGCAATGTCACCTGGGATGTCGTCGACGTGGAAATGGATTTCGCCATAAAGGCCGCCAAGGACGGGCTGCTGGAGCCGATCGACTATGCGGTCGTGCCCAAGGCCGATCTTGACCCGCGTTTCAGCAATGAGCATGCCGTCGGCAGCTTCTACTACTCCTTCGTGCTCGCCTGGAACAAGGGCGCCGTCTCGGGCGAACCGACCGGCTGGGCCGACATGTTCGACACCAAGAAGTTTCCCGGAAAGCGGACCTTCTACAAATGGTCGGCGCCGGGCGTCATCGAGATCGCTTTGCTGGCCGACGGCGTGCCGGCGGACAAGCTTTATCCGCTTGATCTCGATCGTGCCTTCAAGAAACTCGACACCATCAAATCCGATATCGTCTGGTGGGGCGGCGGCGCTGAATCACAGCAGCTGATTGCCTCCGGCGAGGCTGCCTTCGGTCAGTTGTGGAACGGGCGTGTCTTCGCCCTCCAGCAGGATGGCACCGACGTCGGCGTCGCCTGGAAGCAGAACCACCGCCGCCGACGTGCTCGTCGTGCCGAAGGGCGCCAAGAACAAGGACAGCGCGATGAAGTTCCTCGCCGCCGCCACCAGCCCGACCGGCCAGGCGAAATTCGCCGAGGCAAGCGGCTATGCGCCCATCAACACCAAGGCCAAGGCGGAGATGCCCGCCGATGCCGTCAAGGCCCTGCCTGATGCCCATGTCGACGGCCAGATCAACCTCGACATGAACTACTGGGCCGAGCATCGCGACGAGATCGCCGCGCGCTGGTATGCCTGGCAGACCAAGTAACACCGTTGCAGACCGACGGGGCGCGGCTTGCGCGCCCCGTTTTGAACAGGACCGCTCGATGCAGGGAAGTTCTTTCAGACGCAGCTCGGTTGCCGGCCTGCCAGCCGGCAGCGGCAGCGCCTTGCCGGCCCTGCTTCTGGTTGGCCTGTTCTTCATCGTGCCGGTGGTTGCCCTGCTGCTGCGCAGCGTCACCGATCCCGAACCCGGCTTGCAGAACTACGCGGCGCTGTTCGGCAGCGACACCTATGTGCGGGTGTTCCTCAACACCTTCCTGGTCGCATCGGTCGTCACAGCCGTCACCATCCTGGTGGCTTTCCCTGTTGCCTGGATGCTGGCGATCATGCCGCCGGCCCCGGGCTCGATCGTCTTCGGCATCATCATTCTGTCGATGTGGACGAACCTTCTCACCCGCACCTATGCGTGGATGGTGCTGCTGCAACGCACCGGCGTCATCAACAGGGCGCTGATGGGGTTGGGCATCATCCATGAGCCGCTGCCGCTCATCAACAACCTCGCCGGGGTCACCATCGGCATGGTGTACATCATGCTGCCCTTCATGATTCTGCCGCTGGTCGGCACTTTACGCGCCATCGACCCTATGACGCTGCGCGCGGCCGCCCTTTGCGGCGCAAGCCCGTCCGAGGCCTTCCGCCGCATCCTTTTGCCGCTGTCGCTTCCCGGCATCGCCGCCGGAGGGCTGATGGTCTTCGTCATGTCGCTTGGCTACTTCGTCACGCCTGCCCTGCTTGGCGGCACATCGAACATGATGCTGGCCGAGATGATCGCCCAGACGGTGCAGTCGCTGCTCAACTGGGGGCTTGGAAGTGCGGCCGCCTTCGTCCTGCTTGTCGTCACCATGGCGCTCTACGCGATCCAGCTTCGCCTGGTCGGCGCCAGGCGCGCCGGCGGAGGGCTCTGACATGCTGCTCGACTATGACCGGCTCGGATGGCTGCGCGTGGCACTTGTCGGCTTCACGGCGGCAGTCGCGGCTTTCCTGTTGCTGCCGGTGGTCTTCATCGTGCTCCTGTCGTTCGGCTCGTCGCGCTGGCTCGCCTTCCCGCCGCCCGGCTGGACGCTGAAATGGTACCAGCAGTTGCTGGTTGATCCGACCTGGATCGATGCCGCGCTGACCAGTGTCCGGATTGCCGCCATGGCCGCCATCCTCGCCGTCGTCATCGGCCTGTTCGCCTCCTTCAGCCTGGTCAGGGGTGAGTTTCGCGGACGCCAGGTCCTGCGCGGCTTGCTGTTGATGCCGATGGTGCTGCCGGTCGTCGTGTTCGCCATCGCCATCTACGCCTTCTTCCTGCGCATCGGCCTTGCCGGCACCACGGTCGGCTTCGTCATCGCCCACACCATCCTGGCGCTGCCTTTCGCCATTATCCCGATCACTGCGGCGCTAGAGGGTTTCGACAAATCCATCGAGGACGCGGCCATAGTCTGCGGCGCCAGCCCGCTGCAGGCACGGTTGAGGATCACCTTGCCGTCGATCAGGATCGGCATCTTCTCCGCGGCGATCTTCTCTTTCCTGGCCTCATGGGACGAGGTCGTGGTGGCGATCTTCATGGCAAGCCCGGCCTTGCAGACCTTGCCGGTCAAGATCTGGGGCAGCCTGCGCGCCGACCTCAGCCCGGTCGTCGCCGCCGCCTCCAGCCTGCTTGTCGGCCTGACCTTGTGCCTGATGATCGTGACCGCACTCCTTCGCAGGAAAATGTCAAGATGACCCGGCCATTCCTGTCCATACGCGCGGTGAGAAAGACGTTCGGCGCCTTCGTCGCCGTCCATGACGTCACCATCGATGTGCCCAAGGGGGAGTTCCTGACGTTCCTTGGCCCGTCGGGTTCCGGTAAGTCGACGACACTCTACGCCATCGCCGGTTTCCAGGATCCGAGCTCGGGCGATGTGCTCCTGGAGGACAGGTCGCTGCTTTCGGTGCCGTCGCACAAGCGCAACATCGGCATGGTCTTCCAGCGCTACACGCTATTTCCGCATCTGAGTGTCGCCGAGAATGTCGCCTTTCCGCTGCGCGTGCGCCGCCGACCGGATGGCGAGATCAAGCGCAAGGTCGCCGACATGCTGGCGCTGGTGCGCCTCGAAAACTTCGCCGACCGCCGTCCGGGCGCGCTGTCGGGCGGCCAGCAGCAGCGCGTGGCGCTTGCCCGCGCGCTCGCCTACGACCCGCCGATCCTGCTGATGGACGAGCCGCTGTCGGCGCTCGACAAGAAGCTGCGCCAGGAAATCCAGGCCGAGATCCGCCGCATCCACCGCGAGACCGGCGTCACCATCCTCTATGTCACGCACGACCAGGAGGAGGCGCTGCATCTTTCGGATCGCATCGCTCTGTTCAGGGAAGGCCGCATCGAACAGATCGGTACTGGCGAGGATCTTTACCTCCGGCCGGCGAGCGAGTTCGTCGCCGGCTTCATCGGCAACTCGAATTTCCTGCCGGCTGAGCATTTGCAAACCGCAGATGGCGCATCGACGATCCGCCTGGCCGGCGGCTCGATCGTGACCGGCGTCAAGGCGACAACGTCGTTCGGCCAAGGCCAGAACGTCCGGCTGATGGTGCGCCCGGAAGCCTTCCGCTTGACGCCTACGCCGACAAGCGTGGCACTCGCCGTCGAGATCGTCGATACCGCCTTCTTCGGCGACCGACGGCGAGTAGTGGCACGCACGGCCGGCGGAGATGAGATCGACGTCAGGCCAACCTCTGACGCAGAGGTGGGCGATGGCACCGCCACATCAGGTCAGCGCATCTTTTTCGATCCCGCTTCGGCGTTCCTGTTCCCGGCCTGATGGCCGGGATTGCGCATGTCAAAGCGATTCCGTTGCGGAAAGAAAGTCCGCTTGTGAAAATGCGTGCTTAGAAGCTGTCAGTCCGCTTCAGGCCCCTTATCTGCCAAACAAAGTTGCTTACGGCTTAGCGAGAGGGTCAGACGCCTCTGGCTGGAAAGCTGTTCGGTTGCCATCGCACGCCTGCTGGTCTGCAGTCCGTTAACCACCCCGCCGACCAGTGTCCCTGGCCTGCGCGTTATGCATGCGGCACCTCTACCCCGAGCGCGTGCGGTGGCCGCTCTTGCTGCGATCGGCCGAGGCGTTTATGCAGGTGGAGGATCGACGCGAACAGCTGGACGTCGTGAGAC
>NZ_RZRP01000582.1:0-4056 GCF_003997795.1 Mesorhizobium sp. M7A.F.Ca.US.005.03.2.1
ACAGGATGATCTTCAAGCCCTACGTCAATCACGCCCACAATGATTATCTAGAATTGGCACTTGAAGGTGGCGCTCCTGTTGTCTTTCTGGTCGCAGCTTACGCGATATTGCTTTTTGCGTTTTCCGTTACGGCACGGCGAGATCCGCTGCAGAAAATGGCGTTTCTCTCAGTATCGTTTCTGCTCGTTCATTCTCTGGTCGATTATCCCTTGCGAACGGCGGCACTGGCGATGACCTTCGCCTATATGAATGGCGTTATCTTTCACAAGGGACTTGCTGAGCGGCTGAGCCAGAGAGGCGAGTCGACCGCCGCCCATGATGACAATCTGCTTGTTCCCGTCAGGCCGGCTTTGGCAAGACGATAGCAATGCGTCGCCTGAATTGGCCATGGATTGGCGCCGGATCGTGACCCAGTCATTTGACGAACGCCGAGATTGACAAGCCAGTGCATGGAACCTAAGCACGGGCGGCTAGGGCCGGGGGGTTCAGGCATGTCAAGGAGAGCTTCTTGAAAGGAATTATCCTTGCTGGAGGCAGTGGAACGCGTCTTTATCCACTAACATTAGCAGTCTCTAAGCAAATTCTGCCGATATACGACAAGCCGATGATCTATTATCCGCTGAGCGTTCTGATGCTCGCGGGTATCCGAGAGATTCTGATCATTTCGACGCCGCGTGACCTGCCGGTTTTTCGCGATCTGCTTGGCGATGGATCGGAGTTCGGGCTCGACCTGTCCTATGCCGAGCAGCCGCAGCCCAACGGGCTGGCGGAAGCGTTCATCATCGGCCGCAATTTTATCGGCAAGGACAACGTGTCGATGATCCTCGGCGACAACATCTATTTCGGCGATGGGCTGTCGCAGCTTTGCCGCGACGCTGCCTCGCGCGAAAAGGGCGCTTCGGTGTTCGCCTATCATGTCGAGGATCCCCAGCGTTATGGCGTGGTTTCCTTCGACAAGGCCACGGGAACGGCGCTGACGATCGAGGAAAAGCCGCAGGTGCCGAAATCCAACTGGGCGGTCACCGGTCTCTACTTCTATGACAACGATGTCGTCGACATCGCCCCTGCCATCCGTCCCTCGGCGCGCGGTGAGCTCGAGATCACGGCGGTCAACAACGTCTACCTCGAGCGCGGCCAGTTGCATGTGCATCGGTTGGGGCGCGGCTATGCCTGGCTCGACACCGGCACCCATGACAGCCTGCATGAGGCCTCGTCCTTCGTGCGCACCATCGAGCACCGCCAGGGCATCAAGGTCGCCTGTCCCGAAGAGATCGCCTTTGAACAGGGTTGGCTGACTGTGGACCAGGTTCTGCGTCGCGCCGATCACCTGGGCAAGAACGAATATGCCGCCTATCTGCGCCGGCGTGTCGTCGACCTGTCGGAGGCCTAGGTGCTGGAAGTCAGGCCCCTTGGCATCGATGGCGTTCTGGAAATCGTTCCGAAGCGACATGGCGACGCGCGCGGCTTCTTCGTCGAAACCTACAATGCCGAGCGCTTTTCGCAGGCCGGCATAGACTTGGCTTTCGTGCAGGACAATCATTCCTATTCCGCCGCGGCGGGCGTCTTGCGAGGGCTTCACTATCAGCTTGCGCCGCGCGCCCAGGACAAGCTGCTGCGCGTCATCCGGGGCAGCATTCTCGATGTCGCGGTCGACATTCGCCGCGGTTCGAAAACCTTCGGAAAATGGGTCGCTCTCGAAGTGTCGGCCGAAAAGGGCAACCAGATTCTGGTGCCGAAAGGCTTCGCGCACGGCTTCGTGACGCTCGTGCCCGACACCGAGGTCCTGTACAAGGTGACCGACACCTATTCGCAGGCGCATGACCGGTCGATCCGTTTCGACGATCCCGCCATCGGCATCGAATGGCCGTCATTGACCGGCGGGTTCCAGCTCTCGGACAAGGACCTGAAGGCGCCGCTGCTGGCTGCCGCCGAGGTGTTCGCCTGATGGGTTATTTGAGGACAGCGGCATGAATTTTCTGGTGACGGGCGGTGCTGGCTTTATCGGTTCGGCGGTGTGCCGGCATCTATGCGCCAACCCGGCCTATCGGGTGACCAATCTCGACAAGCTGACCTATGCGGGAAACCTCGCCTCGCTGCGGCCGATCGAGAACGCACACAATTATCGCTTCGCGCAGGCCGATATCTGCGACGAAAGGGCCGTGCTCGATATCCTCCGGCGCGACGATATCGACATCGTCATGAACCTTGCCGCCGAGAGCCATGTCGACCGCTCGATCGATGGGCCGGGCACTTTTATCGAGACCAACATCGTCGGCACCTACAAGATGCTCAATGCCGCGCTGGAGTACTGGCGCGGCCTGCCCGAGGACAGGAAGAGCCATTTCCGCTTCCATCATGTCTCGACCGATGAGGTGTTCGGCGATCTTCCCTTCGATGGCGGCATGTTCGTCGAGGAAACGCCCTACGCGCCATCCTCGCCCTATTCCGCCTCGAAAGCGGCCTCGGACCATCTGGTGCGGGCTTGGCACGAAACCTATGGCCTGCCGGTCGTGCTTTCCAATTGCTCGAACAACTACGGACCCTATCACTTTCCCGAAAAGCTGATCCCGCTGGTCATCCTCAATGCGCTCGACGAAAAGCCGCTGCCGGTCTATGGCGCCGGCGCCAATGTGCGCGACTGGCTGTTCGTCGAGGATCACGCACGCGCGCTGGAACTTGTCGCGACCAGGGGACTGCCCGGCGAAAGCTACAATGTCGGCGGCAATTCCGAGCGGACGAACCTGGGCGTCGTCGAGACGATCTGCGATCTCCTCGACAGCAGGCGGCCGCGGGCAGGGGGCAAGAGCTATCGCGACCTGATTTCCTTCGTCACCGACCGCCCCGGTCATGATCGCCGCTATGCCATTGACGCCTCGAAGATAGGCCGGGACCTGGGCTGGACGCCCAATGAGAATTTCGACAGCGGCCTTGCCAAGACCGTCGACTGGTTTCTCGACAACAAATGGTGGTGGGGACCGATCCGCGAGCAGCGCTATGCCGGTGAACGGCTGGGCGAAGCACGCAAGGGGGCGGCGTGAGGCTGGTTGTCACCGGACGCGACGGGCAAGTCGCGGCAAGCCTCCTGGAGGCCGCCCAGGCGGCCGCCGGCGTTGAGGTCATCGCCATTGGCCGTCCGCAACTCGACCTTGCAAGACCCGACACGGTGATCGAAGCCATCGCGGCCGCGAAGCCGGATATCGTCGTGTCGGCTGCCGCCTACACGGCGGTGGATCAGGCCGAGGACGAGCCCGATCTGGCATTCGCGGTGAACGCCGTCGGCGCCGGCAAGGTGGCGCAAGCGGCGGCGCTGCTTGGCGTTCCCATCATCCATCTTTCGACCGACTATGTCTTCGACGGCACCGCCCCTGGCGCCTATGTCGAGACCGACGCCACTGCACCGCGCAGCGTCTATGGCGCCTCCAAGCTTGCCGGCGAACAGGCGGTTGCATCGGCCAATCCGCGCCATCTGATCCTGCGCACGGCATGGGTCTACAGCCCGTTCGGCAAGAATTTCGTGAAAACCATGCTGCGGCTGGCCGCCGACCGCGACGAGATTTCGGTTGTGGCCGATCAGTGGGGAAATCCAACATCGGCACTTGATATCGCCGACGCAATCCTGCATGCGGCGGCACGGCTGCACGAGGGCGCCGCCACATCCGGCATCTATCATCTGGCCGGAACCGGCGAGGCCAACTGGAGCGGCTTTGCCCGCCATATCCTCGACACAAGCCGCGTGTTGGGTGGTCCCTGGGCGCGGGTACGGGACATTGCTACGATGGACTACCCAACCAAGGCGCGCCGCCCCGCCAATTCCCGGCTATCGAGCGCGAAATTCGCCGACGTGTTCGGCTGGAATGCACCGGACTGGCGTCAATCGACGGAGGCAGTGGTGCGCCGGCTTCTCGACGGTGAGACGAAGCAGGCATTGACGGCATGAACAAGCACCCTGCAGCGGAAAACACGCGCGATGCCGCTCCTGTCGACGAGCCGAAGGCACGCAAGGCAAAGCCGAAAGCAGCCAGGCGCACCTGCATCATGGTGCTCGGCATGCATCGC
>NZ_RZRP01000583.1:0-4034 GCF_003997795.1 Mesorhizobium sp. M7A.F.Ca.US.005.03.2.1
GACAGATTGCCGAGTTCAACGACGCGAACGAAGACGGCGATGTTGTCGAGATAGGCCATGCGGAGCACCTTCGCCGGTTTGCAGGATCAACCTAGTATTTTCCATTTTTTTTTGAAAGTCCTCGTGCGTCGCGCCTCTTTCCGTTTGCGCTCCAGCCCGTAAAGTCACCCAATCGGCAGGGACGAGTTCAATGATGGATTTCGCGATTTTCTGGGACTGGCTGAGCTTCGCCGTGCGCTGGCTGCATGTCGTCACCGGCATCGCCTGGATCGGCTCGTCGTTCTATTTCGTCGCGCTTGATCTCGGCCTGCGCCAGCGTCCCGGCATGCCCGTCGGCGCCTTCGGCGAGGAATGGCAGGTGCATGGCGGCGGCTTTTATCACATCCAGAAATATCTGGTGGCGCCGGCCGAAATGCCGGAACACCTGACCTGGTTCAAATGGGAATCCTACGCCACCTGGCTTTCCGGCTTCGCCATGCTGTGCGTCGTCTATTATGCCGGAGCCGATCTGTTCCTGATCGATCCGAACGTGCTGCCGATGTCGGTGCCGGTCGGTATCCTGCTGTCGCTGGCAACGATCGGCGTAGGCTGGGTGGTCTACGATCTGCTGTGCCGCTCGCCGCTGGGCAAAAGCGACACCGGCCTGATGCTGGTGCTCTATTGTGTGCTGGTGTTCATCGCCTGGGGGCTGACGCATCTGTTCACCGGCCGCGCCGCCTTCCTGCATCTGGGCGCCATTACCGCCACGATCATGTCGGCCAACGTCTTCATGGTCATCATCCCCAACCAGAAGATCGTCGTCGCCGACCTCATCGCCGGCCGCAAGCCCGACCCGAAATACGGCAAGATCGCCAAGCAGCGCTCGCTCCATAACAATTACCTGACGCTGCCGGTCCTGTTCCTGATGCTGTCGAACCACTATCCGCTGGCGTTCGGCACTGAGTTCAACTGGGTCATCGCCTCGCTGGTGTTCATCATCGGCGTGCTGATCCGGCACTATTTCAACTCGGTCCATGCGCGCAAGGGCAATCCGACCTGGACCTGGATGGCGGCACTCGTCCTGTTCATCGTCATCATTTGGCTGTCGACCGCGCCGAAGGTGCTGACCGGCGAACCCAAGGAATCCGCGTCGGCGCAAATCTATGTCGCTTCAGCGCATTTCCCGGCAGTGCGCGACACCGTGCTCGGCCGCTGTTCGATGTGCCACGCGGCGGAGCCGGTGTATGAGGGCATCTATCATGCGCCCAAGGGCGTGATGCTCGACACCGATGCCGACATCGCCAACCACGCCCGCGAAATCTATCTGCAGGCCGGCCGCAGCCACGCCATGCCGCCCGCCAACGTCTCTCAGATCACCGACAAGGAACGGGCGCTGCTGATGGCCTGGTTCGAAGGCGCAGGGAAATAGCATGAATTCGACACTTCTGCGCGGCCGCACGCTGTCCTTTGTGCGCTGGCCGCAAACTCTCGAAGACCATTCCGCCTGGCGCTACGAGGAGGATGGCGGACTGCTGATCCGTGACGGCAGGATCGTCGCCGCGGGTAGTTATGCCGATGTTGAAAAGCAAGCCGACGAAACGGTGAAAAGGATTGACCACCGGCCGCATCTGCTGCTGCCCGGCTTCATAGATGCCCATGCGCATTTTCCGCAGATGCAGATCATCGCCTCCTACGGCGCCGAACTGCTCGACTGGCTGAACACCTACACTTTTCCGGAAGAAACGAAGTTCGCCAACGCCCAGCACGGCCGCCGCATCGCGCGGCTGTTCCTCGACGAAATGGTGCGCCACGGCACCACGACGGTCGCCGCCTACTGCTCGGTGCACAAGGCCTCGGCCGAAGCCTTCTTCGCAGAATCGCATGACCGCAACATGCTCAACATCGCCGGCAAGGTGATGATGGATCGCAATGCGCCCGACGGCGTGCTCGACACCCCGCAATCCGGCTATGACGACACAAAGGCGCTGATCAAGGAGTGGCACGGCAAGGGCCGCCAGCACTACGCCATCACGCCGCGCTTCGCCATCACCTCGTCGCCGGAGCAGATGGAGATGGCGGGCGTGTTGTGCCGCGAACATCCCGGCCTGCACATGCAGACGCATCTGTCGGAAAACCACGCCGAGATCGCTTTCACGCAGGAACTCTACCCGTGGGCGCGCGACTACACCGACGTCTACGAGCATTACGGGCTGTTAGGCAAAAAGAGCCTGTTCGGCCACTGCATCCATTTGTCGGAGCGCGAAGCGGATGCGCTTTCGGACTCGGGCTCGGTGGCGGTGTTCTGCCCGACCTCGAACCTTTTCCTCGGCTCCGGCCTCTTCGATTATCAGCGCTTTCGCCGACGCGACAAGCCGATCCGCATCGCCGCCGCCACCGATGTCGGCGGCGGCACCAACTACTCCATGCTGCGCACCATGGACGAAGGCTACAAGGTGATCGCGCTGAATGGCGAAAAGCTCAACCCGTTCCAGTCCTTCTGGCAGACGACGCGCGGCAATGCCGAGGCGCTGTCGGTGGTGGAAAAGATAGGCACGCTGGACGCGGGCACCGACGCCGACATCGTCGTGCTGGACGCCAGGGCAACGCCGGGAATGCGACTCAGGATGGAGACGGTCGAGACGCTGGCGCAGGAACTCTTTCTCCTGCAGACGCTGGGCGACGACCGCTCCGTCCGCGAAGTTTATGTGGCGGGGCGGCCAGCCAAGGCTGACATGAGCGCGGGGTAAGACCCCCTCACCCGGATTGCCAACCGAATTGCGAAGGCAATTCGGGGCAATCCGGCCTCTCCCCGAGGGGAGAGGAGGAAGCCGAGGCCCGTGCTCGTCTCTTCTCCCCTCGGGAGAAGGTGGCCACGCCACGGAAGCTTGACCGAGCGGAGCTTGTCGTACACACGACGTGTGACGATTTCGGAGAAAGAAAATGGCCGTTGCTGACGACATCGCTCTGATCAAGAGACAGGAAGAGACCCTTGTCTTCGCGACCTTCGACGAGGCCGTCGCTTTCAAAATCGGCTCCGCCATTCGCGATCGTGCAATCGCCGAAGATCTACCCATCATAGTCGACATCAGGCTGTGGGACCGGCCGCTGTTCTACGCCGCGCTGCCGGGCTCGAACGCTTCCAATCCCGACTGGGCGCGGCGCAAGATCAATGTGGTCAAACGGTTCCTGAGAAGCACCTATCGCATGGTGTTGGAACAGCAGCGCCCCGACCGCACCTTCAAGATTGGTGAAGGGCTGGATATTGCCGACTACGTGCTGGCCGGCGGTGGCTTTCCGGTGACCGCCAAGGGCACCGGCGTCATTGGCGTCATCGCCGTTTCCGGACTGCCCGAGCGCGAGGATCACGGCGTCGTCGTCGATGCGCTGTGCGATCATTTGGGCGTCGACAAGCGCGGCTTGGCATTGCCTCGGGAAGCCGAATGACCGTGCTCGACCCCAAATCGTTCCTCGTCTCCATCTTCAACGCCGCCGTCGCCGCCGCCGATCCGGAACGAACCATCAGGGATCATCTGCCGGCCAAGCCCAAGGGCCGTACCATCGTCATCGGCGCGGGCAAAGGCTCGGCGCAAATGGCGGCAGCCTTCGAGAAAGTGTGGGACGCCCCCATCGAAGGGCTGGTCGTCACCCGCTATGGCTATGGCGCGACCTGCGAGCGCATCGAGATCATCGAGGCGGCGCACCCGGTGCCGGACGCTGCCGGCCTTGAAGCCTCGCGCCGGCTGCTGGCGAAGGTGCAAGGGCTGACGGCGGACGATCTGGTGGTGGCGCTGGTTTCCGGCGGCGGCTCGGCGCTGTTGCCGTCGCCGGCCGGCAGCTTGACGCTGGCCGACGAGATCGCCGTCAATGAGGCGCTGCTCGCCTCGGGTGCGCCGATCGCGGCGATGAACACTATCCGCAAGCACCTTTCCACCATCAAGGGCGGCAGGCTGGCGGCGGCCGCATGGCCGGCCAGGGTGGTGTCGCTGATCGTCTCCGATATTCCCGGCGATAATCCGGCAATGGTCGCCTCCGGCCCAACCGTACCGGATACAGGC
>NZ_RZRP01000584.1:0-4029 GCF_003997795.1 Mesorhizobium sp. M7A.F.Ca.US.005.03.2.1
ATGTCAGGGGCGCCTGGGCCGGCGGCAATCATGGGAAAGCGTCACCAAGGCGCTCAGCGTGTGGAAGTCGCCCTGCACGGCGCCGAAATCGGTCTCCAGCGCCCAGAAGGCGGCGATGATCGGCGCCTGGACGCCGAACTGCTGGTCGGCGCGGGCGAAGACATCCGCGTATTTCTTCATGTTCGCCGCACCTTGCTTCAGGCGATAGGCCGAGATCATCCGGTTGGAAAACTCGACAAAGGTTTGGGTGAAGACGCCCTGGGCGCGGTCGCGCGCCAACACCTTGTCATCTAAGGTTGCCGCTTCAAGGGCGTCGAGACCCACTGCACCTACGCCGGCCGCCTTGGCTTCCGCGGCGACGCCCTGCTTCCAGGATTCGAAGTCGCCGCCGCATTCCTGCGCCATCGCCGGCAAGGCCGTGGCGCACAGGGTCAGCGCAGCCGCGAGGACTTTGGAACGCAGTCGCATCAGCTTCCTTTCGAAACGAACAGGGGGTCATTTGTTGTGCTCCCCCCCCCCGGGAAGCCCAACGCCCTGAATTACCGGCGGTTGCACTCTTTACCGCTGGCTGTGTCGAAAAGCAGGCGGCAGGCCCGGTGTCAACGGTGTTCTGCGGCAGCTTCTCTGCTGGAGTGATTTGATGCAGGGCAGTGCTGCCGTTGCACCGGTTCAACGGAAGCTCTGCTGGAGTGATTTGATCCAGGGCGGTGCTGCCGTTAAACCGGTTCAACGGAAGCTCTGCTGGAGTGCTTTTGATCCAGGGCGGTGCTGCCGTTGAACCTGACGTCAACGGGTGTTCTGCCGCAGCCATTTGTTCCAGGCGGCTTCGCTGCCGTTGAAGACGTTGATGTCGGACTTGCCGGTCATGCCGGGAACGATGCCGGTTCCGGTGTACTGCCAGAAGGTGAAGGGGTGGCTGCCGTATTTCTCACGCGGATGGCCGGCGACGGAACGCAGCCAGTAGGGATAGCCGCGGAACCCCGACAGCCCGTTGTCGTCGAAGAAGTCGACGGAAGTGTAGATGATCGGCTTCTTGCCGTAATGGCGTTCGACGATTTCGAGGAAGGTGGTCATCTCCGCGCGCACCGTGGCGGCGTCGGGACGCAGCCTGCAGGTCGGCGATTGCGGGTTCCATTCCATATCGAGGACCGGCGGCATCGCCGAGCGATCGACGGGGACGTTGCGGATGAACCAGCGCGCCTGAACGGCAGCCGGGGTGCAGAAATAATAGAAATGATAGGCGGCTCGCGGAATCCCGTTGGCCTTCGTGCGCGCCCAATGCTCGCTGAAATACTCGTCGAAACGGTCGCCGCCCTCGGTCGCCTTGATGAAGGCGAAGGAGATGCCGCTGGCCCTGGCAGCCGGCCAGTCGACCGAGGTCTGGTATTTGGAAACATCGGTGCCGTGGACGGCATAGTTCCACGGCGCGCCGCTCTCCCATTCATGCGGCTTGGAGTCGGCAAAGCGCGGCGCGCGCACGGCAACCGTCGGGCTGCTCGAAGCGGATGGCGACAGCGGCGAGAGATCGTCGACGGTCGAGCAAGCACCAAGCAGCGCTAGCATGATCAGGCCCGCAAGACGGCGCATCGCAATTCCCGAGCCGGATTCAGCCGGTCGCTGATGGGTCTCTACACTGATGGCCTGCTTTGTGATCGGGCCCCCTCCGAACGATCGCCCCACAGCATCGCTCAGCATATCCTGTGATCGCCGATCATGGTTGATAATCCGTTGATGACGCTCGACAAGCATTGTGATTTGCGGAAGCAATGGCGGCAAATCGATGACATAAGGGTCGCGCAGGGCCCGGAGGAAATAAATGCGGATCGTGGTCAAGATCGTCAAATGGCTGCTTGGCCTGATCGTCCTGGTGATCGCAGCACTTTTTGCCTGGCTTTATATCGCGCCACCGGAGTTGATCAGGGTTGGCTCGGGCTACTCGGCCAAGATCGTCTGTTCGAACGTTTTTATCGCCGGCCGCGATCCCAATGAGGTGCTGGCCGTCGACGTGCAGGCACCCGGGCATCCCCTGCTGCGGTTAATGCGGGTTTCGGTGGACAAGAACAGGGGAACGGTGTCTGCCGGCCTGTTCGGTTTCCTCGGCAAGAGCGTCGCCGTAGCCCGCGACGGGCTTGGCTGCGCTTCGGTTCCGGACGGCGACGTAGGAAAGGTGCGGCGGACCGCGATCCAAGCGGAGCCGTCCGCAGTCACCATGGGCGACCTGTGGCCGGAAGGCGAACGGGTCGAGGCATCACAGGATCCGGTTGTTGCCAAGCTGCTGGACGATGCGGCGCTGATCGGCACCGGCATGCGCGCGGTGGTGGTGGTCAAGAATGGCCGTGTCGTCGCCGAGCGCTACGGCGATGGCTTTTCCGCCAGGACGCCGCTGCTCGGCTGGTCGATGACCAAAACGGTGAATGCCGCCATCGTCGGTACGTTGGTCAAGGACGGCAAGATGGCTTTCGACAACAAAAACCTGTTCGCGCCGTGGAAGGCGGACGGCCGCGCCGCGATCAGCCTTGCCGACATGATGGCGATGTCGAGCGGGCTGGAGTTCAACGAGGATTATGGCGACGTCGCCGACGTCACGCGCATGCTCTATCTCGAACCTGACATGGCGGGCTTTGCCGAATCCAAGCCGCTGGCTGCAGAGGTCGGCAAACAGTTTTCCTATTCGAGCGGCACGGCGGTGATGCTGTCGCGCCTCTGGCAGGACGCGGTCGGCGACAAGGCCAGGGCGCTGACGTGGCCGCGCACGGCGCTATTCGAGCCGCTCGGCATGCACAGCGCGGTGCTCGAGACCGACGAGCTGGGCACCTTCGTCGGCTCGTCCTATCTCTACGCGACCGCGCATGACTGGGCGCGCTTCGGCCAGTTCCTGCTACAAGGCGGGGTGTGGAACGGCAACCAGATCCTGCCGGCCGGTTTCGTCGACTGGATGCGAGAGCCGGCATCCGCCTCGAAGGTCTACGGCAAGGGCCAATTGTGGATCGAGGCCCCGGGCGATGAGGAAAACCCCGGCGCCGGTGTCGCGGCAGGCCTGCCCAAGGACACGTACTGGATGGAAGGCCATGACGGGCAGACGGTTGCCATCATTCCCTCGGAGCAGTTGGTGGTGGTGCGGCTGGGGCTGACGCCTGCCAAGCTTGGCTATCGGCCGCAGACGATGGTGGGGGCGTTGGTGAAGGCACTCCATTAAGGTGCATTGACATTCAGGTGAGGTCGGCCTGCAAATGGCAGTTTCACCTTGGCTAGCCGCGCGGCCCGATAACCGCCAGCCAGGCGTAGCCGCGATAAAGCGTGCGGAAACGGAAGCTTGCGCCGGTTCGCCGAGATTCCGATTCCAGCACTTCGCGCAGCGATTCACGAGGCGCGACGTGGAATTTTTTCAGCCAGCCGCGCAGCAGTGTGCGAAACCAGCGCGGCAGGCCTTCCTGCTGGCCGAAATCGACGATGTGCAGCGAACCGTTCGGCGACAGGGCGGCAAGTGCCGCCGATACTGTTTTTTCCCAGCCGGGGATCATCGACAGCGAATAGGACACGAAGACACGGTCGAAGCGTTCGACATCGAAGAGTGCCCGGGCATCGAAATCGGTGGCATCGCCCCTAGCCAATATGACGCGACCGGACAGGCCCTCGCGGTCGATCGCCTTTCCGGCCGTCTCCAGCATTTCGGCCGAAATATCGAGGCCGAAAAAGCGCGCGTCGGGATAGTGACGGGCGGCGAGGATGACGTTGCGGCCGGTGCCGCAGCCGAGTTCCAGCACGGTGCCACCGACAGGCACGTCGAGCCCCGAGATCATTGGGTCGCGGCCGAGCAGGTAGTATTTGCGGGTCAGGTCGTAGATGTGGCGCTGCCAGCGGTAGACGCCGTCCATCAGTTCGGCATGGCTGGCCTTGAATTCGGGGCTGGCCGGCAGCTCGCTGGTGCTCATGCCGCGCGCTTCACGTAGAGGTGGAAGCCGCCATAGATGGCCGAGCGGTCGCGGGCCGAAAATTCGCGCGAAGCCTGGTCCTGATAGTCCCATTGGT
>NZ_RZRP01000585.1:0-4029 GCF_003997795.1 Mesorhizobium sp. M7A.F.Ca.US.005.03.2.1
GGCTCGCACTCGTCCGCTCCGAACTCGACAACAGGTAACCACGGCTCCGCCGGTCGGTTCTCCGGCCGGCGGTTCGCCTCACCGCTCAGGCGGTGGCGATGTAGGCTCTGATCTCGTCGGCCTCGCGCTCGACATCCTCGATGCGGCGCTTGACCACGTCGCCAATGGACACGATGCCATCGAGCATGCCGTCCTTTTCCACCGGCAGATGGCGGAAGCGGCCTCGGGTCATGATCTCCATCACCTCGTTGACGGTGTGGTTTTCGTTGCAGATCTTCACTTTCGGCGTCATCGCCGAACGCACGGGGATATCGAGCGCGGCTCCACCTTCGCGGGCGACAACCCGGACGATGTCGCGCTCTGACAGGATGCCGACGATCTTGCGATCGCCATTGGTGATGACCAGCGCCCCGATCTTGTGCTCTGCCAGGATACGGATGGCTTCGCTAAGCTTTTCGTTCGGCCCGAGCGTCAACACGTCATGGCCTTTTCTCTCGAGAATTGCCTTAACCGTCATGGCGTCCTCCTCTGCTTTGCCTGCCGGTTCCTGCCCTGACCGGCCTTCACGTAAGAGTGAACATCGTGCGCCGTGATCGGTTGCATTTCAAGTGTGGTGGTCGGCCGTCTCCCATTCGGGCGCCTGCCATCGCCTGTCGAACCAGCGCAGGCCGAAGAAGCCGGCGACAAAGCCGCCAATATGGGCCTCCCAGGCGATCTGGCCGTCTACCCCCGGGGCAAAACCGAGCAGGCCGGTGGCGAGATTGATGACCATCCACATGGCAAGGAAAATCACGACACCGCGCAAGCGCAACACGAATGCGATCGGCAGCACCGGGCCGGCGAAGGCGGCCTTGCCGGCCGAACGATCGGTGCGGAAGCCAAAACGCGCCGCAGCCCCCATCATGCCTGATATCGCACCGGAAGCCCCGACCAGCGGCGCCTCACCGTAAGGATGCAGTGCCCAGAAAAGCGCGACCGAAGCCAGCCCGGTTGCGGCAAAGAACAGCGCGAACCACAGCGTTCCCAGACGGTTTGCCAATGGTGAACCAAACGCGGCGAGCCACACCATGTTGATGGCGATATGGGCAAAGCCGCCATGCATGAACGCGTAGGTGAAGGGCCGCGAAAACAGGAACCAGTCGAAGCCGTATTGCCCGGTGTAGAGAACGGGGATGAAGGCCCCGTCATACAGCAATGTCATCTGCTGGGATTCGCTCAACACATATTGCTGCAACAGATAGACGACGACGCAGATGCCGATCACCGCCAGCACGACGGGCGGCAGGTTGAACACCGGCTCGCGCCGCGGCTCGGGCGCGCCCTCGACCGGGTCGGCTTCCGAGGGAATTACCGGTTCACTCATTTGAAATTGCACTCACTGCGGGATTCCAGGTTCGAGCATCTAGATTAACGCGGACCGAACAGCAAACCGCGAATCATCTGGCGCGAATCAAAAAAGAAGCCGTTCAAGGTTTCCCTTGAACGGCCGGTCGAGCCCCCTGCTCCCCTAAAACTCTGACTGAAGTGCTGCCGATCGTCGCGAAACGACCGCTTCTGGAGTGGTTTTTGTGTGCCACGGGGCTCGCTCAGACGCAACGTAAACCACTTGTTAACCTTAACGGCCCCGACCCGTGAACAAGTGTTAACGACGCTGGCACGCTTCCTGCTCCGCAACGCATGTAGGTCCTCGGAGGGCGCCCTTCTGTTCACCGATGGGACATCAGACGACAGATTGCGCGGAGCAGCATAGCATGAACCAGAATGGATCGATCACGCTGTTCCAATATTGGAACCGCCTGCGTGATGGACGCCCCGCCCCGAAGCGTTCGGAGGTCGAACCGGCCGACATCAAGTCGCTGCTGGCCGACACCTTTATCCTGGAACGTGACACGCGCGGACAGGCCGTATTCCGGCTGGCCGGCACGAGGCTTTGCGCCTGCTACGGCCGCGAGCTCAAGGGATTTTCCTTTCCATCGCTGTGGCGCGAGAAGGACCAGCGGCTCGTCTCGCGCCTGATCCATGGCGTGTTCGAGCAGAAATCGGTCGTGCTCATCAGCTATGAGGGCTTCAGCCGCAACGGGCGCTCCAATAAGTTCGAACTGCTTGCCCTGCCGCTGGACGGCGGCGTCGAAAATCCGCGCTGCCTGGGCGTCATCAGCGCCGTGGAGAAACCCTTCTGGCTGGGTGCCGATCCGATCACCGATGCGTTGATCGATTCAATCCGCGTCATAGATCCGGAGAAGGAGCTTCTGAACAATCGCCCGGCGATCGATGTTCCCTCGCTTGTTCCCGAAGAACTTGGGGCACCCGAGACGATCTCGGCGCTCGGCCGGGTGCGTCGCATCCGTCATCTCGTCGTCTTCGATGGCGGGCGCGAGGAATAGTCCGCTGTTTTTTGAGACCTGATGCACGTCGCCCAAAACTGCGCGGCGGTTTTGGCACCACGGCCTGCAAAAAGGAAAACGCTGGAGCGCCCGCTTTTCCCCTTTGTTAACCCGCTTTGTTGTACTTCTGTGATGAAGTTCCTCGCATCGGCGCGCGGGATGCCAAACGGGGTGTAGGCAGTCATGAGGTCAGCGGCGGTCGACTATGCGCCGTCCCAAGCTGAAAGGCGAAACTTTCAGCGCGTCCGGGTTAAAATTTACGGACGCTTCATGCTGGAAGACCGCACCGAACATCCCTGCCAGGTCGTCGACATGTCACCGGGCAATGTTGCGTTTCGCACCGACCGCATCGGCATGCCCGGCGAAAAAATCATCGCCTACATCGATCATATCGGCCGCATCGAAGGCGTCGTCACACGCACCCTGCAGGACGGTTTCGCGATGACCGTCATTGCGTCGGATCGCAAGAAGGACAAGCTGGCCGCGCAATTGACCTGGCTGGCCAACAAGCATGAACTCGACCTGCCGGAAGATCGCCGCCACGAGCGCGTCGCACCGCGCAATCCGACAAGCGTGCTGCAGCTCACCGACGGCCGCCAGTACCAGTGCCGCATCATCGACCTTTCGCTCTCCGGCGCCGCTGTCGAAATCGACGTCAAACCGGCGATCGGCATCCAGGTCATGCTTGGCACCATGCGCGGGCAGGTCGTGCGTCATTTCGAGGACGGCGTCGCCATCGAATTCGCTGTGATCCAGCGTCCCGAAACGCTTGATTCCGAATTCAACACGTCACGCGCCTGAGCAGGCCCGACAGCAACATTCCAGGACCGGCCCTTGCGGCCGGTTTTTTGTTTCTGGGAGCGCTCCGCGCCCGAGGTGGGGAGCCTTCAGATCCAAACGAATTAATACTCAAATGATTCAAATTTTACGTTTATTCTATTGGAGTTTTACTCAATATCTACTTCGCGCTTTTGCGTCAAATAAATCCACACGTGGCAATGTCTCCTTCGAACGGGGAGACTACAACAATGAAGAAAACGAGGGGCAAGCTGTTGCTGGCGGCAATGGCGATGCAGCTTTCCGCTTGGGGATCAGCATATGCCGCGGGACCGGCCTATATGCACACCGGTGGACGCACCACCCAGCCTGTTGGTCACTATGAGTTCTGCCAGCGCATTCCCGGCGAATGCAGCGAACGGACCCCCAGGGGTGCGCCGGTCGAACTGACCCGCAAGCTGTGGGCGACGATCGTCAACATCAACAATTCGGTCAACACCCGCATCAAGCCGCGCACCGACATGGAAAACTACGGTGTCGAGGAATATTGGGCCTATCCGGCCAATGGCTATGGCGATTGCGAGGATTACGCGCTGGAAAAGCGCCGCGAGTTGATGGATGCGGGCGTCCCCGCCGGCAATCTGCTGATGACGGTGGCGCGCCAGCCGAATGGCGACGGCCACGCGGTGCTGACCGTGCGCACCAGCCTCGGAGAATTCATCCTCGACAATCTTGAGACCAAGGTCCTGTCCTGGACGGACACCGACTACACCTATCTCAAGCGCCAGTCGGACCAGAATTCCGGCGTTTGGGTGACGATCAATGACGGCCGCTCCGACGCGGTCGCCAGCGTCCGCTGATTTAACAG
>NZ_RZRP01000586.1:0-4026 GCF_003997795.1 Mesorhizobium sp. M7A.F.Ca.US.005.03.2.1
GCGGCGGACCTGATTGTCCGCTTGGTCGACGTCCTCACCACCCAACGGCCCCCACCGACCGGGCGCCGGCCGTTTCTCCGTCTTCGGGGCGTGGACGTCATCGCATCGGACCAAAGTCTTGGTCTCCGCATTGGGAATTCCTTATTTAGATAATGTGAATATGATTGTGGTCGGGGAGCCCGCTATGTTCGTTGACTACTACGAAGTTTTGGAAGTCAGCCCGAACGCCAACTCGGAAACGCTGGAGCGCATATTTCGCTATTTTGCGATGCGCTATCATCCCGACAATCGCGAAACCGGCGATGAAGCCCGCTTCAGTGAAATCGTGGAAGCCCACAACACGCTCAAGGATCCGGTCAAACGCGCTCAATACGACATCGCGTATAGGGACCATGCCGGCCTTCGCCGCGAATTGACCGAGGAAGCCAGCAACAGCAAAGGCATCGAGCGGGATGTCGTGATCCAGGCCAGGCTGCTGTCGCTGCTTTACGCGAAGCGCCGGCACGACGTCAGCAATCCCGGGATCGGGGATGTGGAGCTCGAACGCCTGTCAGACTGTCCGCGAGAGCATCTCGAGTTTCATCTCTGGTATCTAAAAGCGAAGGGCTGGATAGCAAGAGTGGAAAACGGGACGATCGCGATTACGGTGGAAGGCGTCGATAGGGTCAACTCCGAACACCGTCGCGATCCCACCATCCGGCTCCTGGACCATACAGCTTCCTGACGCCTCACCTCCGGAGGAAGTCAGGCCGAAGACCTGCCGCCCCATTCACGGCAGGGACTGGCCTCTTCAGCCCTGCTGCGCCTTCAGTTCCAGCCGCCGCGCGTGCAACACCGGCTCCGTATAACCATTCGGCTGTTCGCGGCCCTTGAACACCAGGTCGCAGGCGGCCTGGAAGGCGATGGAGTTGTCGAAATCGGCGGCCATCGGGTAGTAGAGCGGATCGCCGACATTCTGCAGGTCGACGATGGCCGCCATGCGGCGCAGCGAATCCATCACCTGGATTTCGGAGCAGACCTTGTGGTGCAGCCAGTTGGCGATGTGCTGTGAGGAAATACGCAGCGTGGCGCGGTCTTCCATCAGGCCGACATCGTTGATGTCAGGCACTTTCGAGCAGCCGACGCCCTGGTCGATCCAGCGCACGACATAGCCAAGAATGCCCTGCGCGTTGTTGTCGAGTTCCTTCTGGATATCATCCGGCGACCAGTTCGGCCGCACCGCGACGGGCACCGACAGGATGTCGTCGAGCCTGGCCTTGGGCCGGTTCTTCAGCGCCGCCTGCACGGCGTGAACATCGACCTTGTGATAGTGCGTGGCATGCAGCGTGGCCGCCGTCGGCGACGGCACCCAGGCAGTGTTGGCGCCGGCCTTGGGGTGGGCGATCTTCTCGACCAGCATCGCAGCCATCAGATCCGGCATCGCCCACATGCCCTTGCCGATCTGGGCGTGGCCGGCCAAGCCGCATTCCAGCCCGATGTCGACATTCCACGCCTCGTAGGCGGAAATCCAGGCGGCCTGCTTCATGTCGCCCTTGCGGATCATCGGGCCGGCTTCCATCGAGGTGTGGATCTCGTCGCCGGTGCGGTCGAGAAAGCCGGTGTTGATGAACACGACGCGCTCCTTTGCGGCGCGGATTGCCTCCTTGAGGTTGACGGTGGTGCGCCGCTCCTCGTCCATGATGCCCATCTTGATGGTATTTTTCGCCATGCCGAGCAGCGCTTCGACGCGGTCGAAGATCTCGACGGCGAAGGCGACTTCGTCGGGCCCATGCATCTTGGGTTTCACGACATACATCGAGCCGGCACGGGAATTGGCGCGGCGGCCGTTCGGCCCGACATCGTGCAGCGCGATCAGCGCCGTCATCGCCGCATCCATGATGCCTTCCGGAACCTCATTGCCGTCGCGGTCGAGGATCGCCGGGCTGGTCATCAGGTGGCCGACATTCCTGACCAGCATCAGCGAGCGGCCGGGCACGGTCAGCGTGCCACCGGCGGGCGCGGTGTAGGCGCGGTCGGGATTGAGCTTGCGGACAAAACTCTTGCCGCCCTTGGTGATCTCTTCCGCCAGGTCACCCTTCATCAGGCCGAGCCAGTTGCGGTAGACGACGACCTTGTCTGGCGCATCCACCGCCGCGACCGAATCCTCGCAGTCCTGGATGGTGGTCAGCGCCGATTCCAGGATGACATCGGCGATGCCCGCCGGATCGGTGCGGCCGATCTGGTTGTTGCGGTCGATCACGATCTCGATGTGCAGGCCGTTGCGCACAAGCAGCACGGCATCGGGATTGGCGGCATCGCCGCGATAGCCGACGAATTGCCTGGGGTCGGCCAGCGTCGTCGAGCCGGCGCCGGCGCTCAGCCGCAAGGCACCTTGCGCCAGCGACAGGCCATTGACGCCGGCCCATTTGCCGGACGTGAGCGGGGCAGCCTCGTCGAGAAAGGTCTTCGTCCAGGCGACGACCTTGGCGCCGCGCGCCGGATTGAAGGCTTTGCCCTTTTCGGCGCCATCCGTTTCGGGGATGGCATCGGTGCCGTAAAGCGCATCGTAGAGCGAACCCCAGCGCGCATTGGCAGCGTTGAGCGCATAGCGCGCATTCATCACCGGCACGACCAGCTGCGGTCCGGCAACATCAGCAATTTCCGGGTCGACATTGTCGGTCGACACGCTGAAGGCCGGGCCTTCGGGAACGAGGTAGCCGATCTCTTTCAGGAAGCCCTTGTAGGCCTCCATGTCGACCGGCGCGCCGTGATCGCGATACCAGCCGTCTATCTGTTCCTGGATGGCGTCACGCTTTGCCAGCAGCGCCCGGTTCTTCGGCGCCAGATCATGGACGATGGCCGAAAAACCGTTCCAGAAGGCGTCCGCTTCGATCCCCGTGCCCGGCAGCGCTTCCCTGGCCACGAACTCATGCAGCTCGCGGGCAATCCGCAATCCGGCGATCTCGATGCGGTCGGTCATCAGGCTACTCCAGATGAAAGGCTTTGCGGGCCTTTGGCATGTCAGGTTTGCCGGGTCAATTCAGCTTAGGGTGAAGGTGGCGTATTTCGCCGCGTCGCTCAAACCGCAATGCGCGGCCTTCCCGAGGCCACGGCCACGACATGCGCCTCGATGAACATGCGCTGGGCCTCGACGGTCGAGACCCGGAATTCGGTGGCGACGTCGATCTCGGCGCTGTCGGTGCCGGCATCCCTGGCGCGCTCCGCGACGATGGCGCGGACATCGGCCTCGGCCGCCGCGATCGCCGCTGCCTCGTCGAGGAAATCGCGTACGGTCTCGCCCGAGGCGAGACGAAACAGCCCTTCTATGGGCTGGCTGACCCGCGCCTCGGCCGAAACCCTGACCTGGCCGACGACGGCGCCAAGCGCGTTGGCGACATCGGTATCCCTGGGCACCACGCAGTCATTGCCGATCAGCTCGGCCAAGCCGGCATAGTGCAGCGGCGCCGAGGCGCCGAGGCCGATGACCGGGCGGTCGAGCGCAACGCTCAGGCGGGCGATGCCGGGATGCGCGTCGACTGCGCGCTGCACCAGGGCGTGCGCCACTGTCGCGGCGCCATCGAGCCCATCCTCGGCAAAGGCGGTCTCGAGGATATATTCGGCCGACCAGCGCGTCAGCGTCACCAGCACCCGTTCCGAGATCGCTTCCGGCGAAGCGGCAATGTTCTGGCCACGGCCGTCACGCTTGCGGGCGAACAGTTCGGCGCCGAGGCGCGCCGCGATAGGATCCCAGTTCGCCTGCTTGCCCAGCACGTGGGCGGCGTCCGACGGGGTGAAGCCGGCGACATGCACCAGCCCGCGCGACACCAGCCGGTTCAGCGTCGCGTTCTGCGCGTTCGAGGTCAAAAGCCTGTCGACGGCGAGCGGCACGGCACCGATGGCCTCGTAGAGCCGGGCTTCGGCGCCGGTCAGGCCGGCGGCGAGCCGGTCGGGCACGCCGGTGCGCACCGCGAAACGGCCGTCCATGCGGCCGGGATTGGGTGCCCGCGACTGGCGCTCCAGCTCTGAGATCACCGCTACGCCATGCGC
>NZ_RZRP01000587.1:0-4022 GCF_003997795.1 Mesorhizobium sp. M7A.F.Ca.US.005.03.2.1
GTCGCCATCCATGAAGCGGCCGGCTGAACGCGTGAAGCCGCTGCTGGCGGCGGTCGAGGGGCCGCCGCACAACGATCATCAGACACGGAATTCAGACATGGATATAGATACGGTCCGCGATGCTTTTCCGGCGATGGCGAGAGGTGCCGGGCCGAAGAAGCGGATTTTCTTCGACAATCCCGCGGGAACCCAGATGGCGAGCCGTTCGATCGAGCGTATGACGCGTGCCATGATCGAAACCAACGCCAATCTTGGTGGCTATTTCGAAACCTCACTCGCGGCCCAGGCGATGGTCGACGACGCGCATCAGGCGATGGCCGATTTCTTCAATGCCGCCGACCGGCGTGAGGTGGTGTTCGGCCAGAACATGACGACTCTGACTTTCGCCGTCTCGCGCGCCATCGGCCGCGATCTGAACGCCGGCGACGCCATCGTGCTGACGCGCATGGATCATGACGCCAACGTCGCACCCTGGCTGATGCTGGCGGAGGATCGGGGGCTTGAAGTACGCTGGATCGACCTCGATCCAAAAACCTTCGAACTCGACCTGTCGACGCTGGAGGCGACTATCGACGAGGACGTCAAGCTGGTCGCCGTCGGATATGCCAGCAACGTTACCGGCACGATCAACGACGTGAAGCGGATCGCGCAGCGCGCCCGCGCGATCGGGGCGCTGAGCTATATCGACGCGGTGCAGTTCGCGCCGCATGGGGTGATCGACGTCCAGGAGATCGGCTGTGATTTCCTGGTTTGCTCGGCCTACAAATTTTTTGGACCGCATCACGGGGTGTTGTGGGGCCGTTTCGATCTGCTGCAGGCGCTGACCGCCTATAAGGTGCGCGCGGCTTCCAATACGCCACCTGGAAAATTCGAGACGGGAACGACAAGCCGCGAGGCGCTTGCCGGGGTGCTTGGCGCCGTCGAGCACTATGCCTGGCTCGGACAGTCCTTCGGCAACGTCCACCCGCAGGCGACGCGGCGGGAGCGCATCGTCGCCGGCATTGAAGTCGCCGACCGTTATGAGCGTGTCCTGACAGCACGGCTGATTGCCGGATTGTCTAGAATTGATGGCGTCTTGATCCAGGGCATATCCGATGTGGCGGCGCTGGCGCGCCGTGTGCCTACCGTGTCGATCACCGTTGACGGAACCGATCCCGCCGATATCGCCAAGGCGATGGCAGAGGAAGGCATCTATCTCTGGCACGGTCACAATTACGGTTTGGAGCCAATCAAGCGGCTGGGGCTTGCGGACCGCAACGGTGTCGTCCGCATCGGGCTGGCTCATTACAACACCGAGGCGGAAGTCGATTTCCTGCTGGCGAAGCTGGCGGACTGGATGAAGACGCGGACCTGACATGCGCGACAGAAACGGAACCCCGAGGATCGGCGTCAAGCTGCGCCATGCCAGACAGGTGCTTGGCCTCAGCCTGGAAGAGCTCGGCGCCCGCATCGGGCTGACAGAGGGTTATCTCTCGAAGATCGAAAACGACCGCGCTACACCGTCCATGGCGGCTCTGCATCGGCTGGTGCAGGCGCTGGGCATCAACATGAACGCGATGTTCGGCACGCTGCAGCACAATGCCTCGGAAGTGTTCGTTTTGCGGCAGAACGAGCGTCCGCACATGGAGACGGGACATCGGCGTTCGGGCAACCATGTCGTGCTCGAGCAATTGGTGCCGTCCGGTCCGGAATATCTGCTGCAGATCAACGTTCATGTGATCGAGGCCGGCGGCGGCAGCCCCGAGTTGATCAGCCACAAGGGACAAGAGTTCGGCTACGTGCTCGAAGGTTCCGTCGAATTGCTGGTCGAGGCGAACGTGGTGGCGCTCGAGGCAGGCGACGCGTTCTATTTCAACTCCGAACTCGGCCACGGCTACCGCAATATCGGTTCGACCACGGTCCGCATCCTCTGGGTCAACACGCCGCCGACATTCTGACCGCCTCCAGCGCGGCGCCGGATTTTGAGGGAGTTCTGCAGGCGTTGTTCAATGAGCCAACGTCCACAGGACAACAGCCGCCGAGCCCAATTGAGCTGTTTCAATGCCCGAACGCGAGCGGCGGCGCCAGTCGGTCGCGCCGCAGCCAGCGCGCCAGCAGCAGCGCGGCCACCACGGCCAGCCCCGTCGACAGGCCGATCCAGATGCCGACGCCATGCAGGCCGAAATGGAAGGCGAGCAGCACCCCAAGCGGCAGGCCGACGCCCCAATAGCCGATCGCGGCATAGATCATCGGCACCTTGGTGTCGTGCAGGCCGCGCAGCATGCCGGCGGCCACCGCCTGGGCGCCGTCGAAGACCTGGAACAGCGCCGCGAAGACCAGGAACGACACGGCAAGTTCGATCACCCTGGCATTGGCCGGATTGCTCAGATCGATGAAGGCGCTGATCAGCGGATGCGGCCACAGGATCATCACCAGCCCCATCAGCGCCATGAAGGAAACGCCGATGACGAAGGCGGTCCAGCCGGCGCGCGACACGCCTTGCGGATTGCCGGCGCCATGCGCAAGGCCGACGCGCACCGTCACCGCCTGGTTGAGGCCAAGCGGCACCATGAAGGAGATCGAGGCGATCTGGATGGCGATCGCGTGCGCGGCCAGCGAATCCGCGTCGATCAGGCCCATCAGCAGGGCGGCCGCATTGAAGATAGTCACCTCGAAGGCGAGAATGCCGGCAATCGGCAGGCCGAGCCGCAACAGGCCCTTGAAGCGTGGCCAGTCCGATCGCCAGAACCGTCCGAACAGACGATAACGGCGGAACTTCTTCTCCAGTATCACCACGGCAGCCAGGCCGATGAACATCAGCGTTGAGGACAGCGAGGTGGCAAGGCCCGACCCGGCAATGCCCATCGACGGCACGCCGAGATTGCCGAACATGAACACCCAGTTGAAGAAGGCATTGCAGGCGACGGCAACAAAGACGATGACCAGCGCCCAGCCCGGCCGCTCCAGCGCCGAGATAAACGAGCGCAGCACGATATAGAAGTAGAAGGGCAGCACCGCCCATTCGAGCCAGCGCAGATAGATGCCGGCCTGATGCGCCAGTGCCGGTTCCTGGCCCATGGCCAGCAGAATGCCTTCGCCGTGCCAAAGCACGAGCCAGATCGGAATCGAGATCAGGATCGCCAGCCACAGGCCCTGGCGCACGGTGCGGCGCAGGTCGCGCACCGAATAGCGGCGGCGGCCAAGCTCGGTGGCGATCATCGGCGATGTCGCCAGCATCAGGCCGAGGCCGAAGATCAGCGGCATGAAATAGAGGTTGGCGCCAAGCGCGCCACTGGCCAGCGTATCCGGCCCCAGCCGGCCCATCATCATGACGTCGGTGGCCGTCATCGCGGTCTGGCCGAGATTGGTCAGCACCATCGGCCAGGCGAGCGCCAGCGTCGCCCTGATTTCCTGACGCCAAAGATTTTCCGGCGCGCGAGCGCCGGCTTCGATCGCAGACATTGTTCCGCTCTTTCCAGCTACGGCGCGTCGGCCAGAGCCGGAAGCCGCATGTCAAACGGCAAAACCTTCGGTTTCGCGGCGTTTGCGTCAGCTTCTGGACGAAACGCGACATGAAGGCAAGAGAGGAGGGACGGGAACGGATTGAGCCAGGGACCGGCCCCGATGCTCTAGCGGATCGCGTCCAGCATCCGCCGCTGGCGGTGCATCTCAAGGAAAACCTTGTAGTCGCGGTCGAAACGCCCTGATGATTTCGGGTTCGACGCGCGCGTCCTGCCGCCTTGCTGCATGGCAAGACAGGCCGCGTTGAGGTCGGGAAACAGCCCGGCCGCGGTGGCGGCGATCATGCCGGTGCCGAGCAGCACCGCCTCGTCGGCCAGCGGCTCGATCACCGTGCAGCCGGTGGCGTCGGCATAGAGCTCCATCAACAGCGGGTTCTTGGTGTGGCCGCCGGTGACATGCAGCGTATCGATCAGATAGCCGTTCTCGTTCAGCGCCTCCAGCACGTGGCGCACGCCGAGCGCGATGCCGACGGCGGTGCGCCAGTAGAGCTTGCACAGGCTGTCGAAGGAGGAGTCCAGCGT
>NZ_RZRP01000588.1:0-4018 GCF_003997795.1 Mesorhizobium sp. M7A.F.Ca.US.005.03.2.1
GTATAGAAGGAAGTCAATATACGTCACATTGGCGAAATTCTGACCCGTAAGAAGCGCGTATATCGGCATGATGTACATGAGAAGCGAAAATACGGCGAAAAGCGGATACCAGAGCTGGCGGAACAGGAACTGGAATTTCAGCCGTGGCGATACCTTGGAAAGGTATATGGGCGAGTATTCGAGCATGATCGTCATCAGGCTCCGCGACCACTGGAACTCTTGCGTGACAAGATCGCCAAAGGTTTGCGGGCCGTCGCCATGGGCAATGGCGTCTATGGCATGCACACCGCGCCAACCAGCCGCAATGAACAGCATGGACGTCGAGTGATCTTCGGCCAGTTCCGGGCCAAGGCCGCCGACCTGCTTGAGCGCTGCGGTTCTCACGGCATAGTGCGAGCCGATGCAGAGCGGCGTTCCGTCGCCCGTGTGGCCGGACTGCAAAGGTCCGTGGAACATCCCTTCCGGGAACAGCCGGCCGCGTGCCGACCAGCTTTCAGCGGCATTGTTGTCGCATATGCTCGGCGCCGATACATAGCCAACCGCCGGGTCGGCAAAGGCGACCAGGATTTCCCTGAGATAGGTTGGTGTCGGGACGTGGTCCGCGTCCATCTGAGCGACGAAGTGATAGCGTTCATAACCATAGTGGTCGTAGAAGAAGGCCAGGTTTCCCTCTTTGCAGCGCGTCCGGCGGGGCCACACCTTGCGGTGATAATCTTCCCGCCCGCGCCGCGTCGAAATCATGACGTTATGGGCATCGCACCAGGCAATCGTTTCCTCGGACGGGTCCTCGTCGGCCAGCCAGGTATCATGCGGACAGTCCTGCGCCAGCATTGCCTCGAGGGTTCGCGCAACCACGGAAAACGGCTCTGACGGAGCCTTGGTCACCACCATCGCGACACGCGAATGCTTCGGGATCGTGTGAAGCCTGGACGGCTTTTTCATCGCATGCACGTTCAAGAGAAAATACATCGGCATGAATGTCAGCCATACGAGCGTCAATGTCGCCAGCATGTATGGGATAACGTGTTCGATGTGCCCGGGCTGCAGCCACCAGAACCAGAAAAATCCGAACGTTACCGACCAGCAGGCAAGTCCTAGCTTCCAGATCCGCTTCTGGGCGGCCGACAGCACGGGCACCAGAAAAGGAGGCTTCTCCGCCGCCTTCCCCGGAGCTGCCCCACGCCCCCGTTTCGGCATGGTCTTACTGCCGATGATCCCCACGTCCGCGGAAACACTCATACACTTTACTGCCGCCACCCGAGCATCAGCCAAACGACGGCCGATGAGCCTAACCCAGCAGCAGAATCCGCTCAGGCATCCTTAGAGTCAACTAAATTAGTTATTCCTTAACTATGGTTCTTCAGAACTGGTTAAGGATAGTCCGGTGGAACAGTTTCCACCGACCAGCACGTGAACGATGAGCCGCAAATTTTTCAGCGCTGGAGAATTCGCCGGGCCAAAGCTGTCCGGCAAGGATCGAACTTTGAGAGCAGCGTTAACCATGTCGCGCGCATATGGTTAAGCAACCGTTAATTGCACTTGACTCTTGGTCGCGACCGGCTCTTAAATTAGCCAGGGATGATATATCGGGATATTGACGCGAATTTGTGAGTATCGCGGCGAACTTTCTCTCGAGCGCCCCCTGTATAGGGCCTTGAGAGATAATTTTTTGGGTGGCTCTGTGTCAGGTTTCGCACATCCGCCAACGGGTCGCTCCGAAATCCCGCAGATTCTGCAAATAGAGCCGATCGGTTTTGGGTAATCGTGTCGATCAAGCATCGATGCGCACGGGCGAAGCCTTAACTTCCGCAAGAGGTTGGGGCCATGGGAGATCGACATGAAACACTCCACAGTAAAAGCACTTGCAATCGCGCTGGCATTGGGCGGAAGCGCCGCGTTCCCCACGGCAGGAGGCGCTGGCTCAGTAGCCGCGACGGACCCCGTCCAGACGAGCAGCGCCGCCTCGGCGTTCGGATCCTACGATCCCTACGGCGACTTCAGCGCCGACAAGAGCGCCAGCATCGAAGAGCTGTTCCTGCCCTGGGAAGACGTCGATCTGTCGACGCTGCCACTCGCCGACGCCTATGCGCTGCAGCGCGGCCGTTCGCTGCTGATCACGGTTGAGCCGTGGACCTGGTCCAAGGACTGGCGCATCACCCCGCCCGAATTGCGCGACGGCATTTTGAGCGGCAAATATGACGCCAACATGCAGGCGATCTGCGACCTGGTGGGACAGATGAAGAGCCCGGTGACCATTCGCTGGGCGCAGGAAATGGAAGACAAGAACGGCCGCTTCACCTGGGCCAACTGGGCTCCCAAGGACTGGATCTCCGCTTACAAGCGCGAAGTCGACATCTGCCGCAAAGCTGCCCCCGCAGCCAAGTACATGTGGTCGCCCAAAGGCGAAGAGGGTTTGGAAAAATACTACCCCGGCGACGACTATGTCGACGTCATCGGCCTGTCGGTGTTCGGTCTGCAGAAAAAAGATGATGACGAGACCGGCCGCGACCGCACCTTCGCTGAGCTGCTGAAGCCCGGCTATGACCGCGTTGCAGTGTTCAACAAGCCGATCATCGTTGCGGAACTCGGCTATGTCGGGAAGCAGGACTATGTCTCGAAATGGCAGGAAGATTCCCGCAAATCCTACGCGGAGTTCCCGGCGCTGACTTCGGTTGTCTACTTCAACCAGAAGGAAGTGTGGCCGTGGCTGGGTGGCTATGGTCTGCCCGACTGGAGGGTGACCCAGCACGTCCTGCCGTAGACGCATCGTGCTGATCGACCCCGACGCGATCGGGATCGACTTCCAATCTCCTTGTTTGATCGTGATCCATCCCGAACCAGCGGTTCGGGATGAGGATTGAGGCGTGGCGTAAATCAGTCTGTGGAGAAGTTTCGTGAAGCGGGTAGTGGGAAATTATCTTGGAGCGGCATTCGCCTGCTCCGTTCTTGTTCTTGCCTTCCAGGCTCCTGCGACAGCCAAGACGGCGATGAAAATCGCCGAGCAGGCTCAAGAGGCCACAGCGGTTCCTGACGAAGGCGTCTACCAGATCTATCAGAACCATTCGTGGCTGTGGGGCAAGAAGGGCGCCGGCTTCTTTGCCGTCAAGCAGAGACAGTTCGAGTCCTGGACCCACGACAAAGGCAAGTCGGGCTATGGCGACGGCATGTGGTTCATTCCCGGCGGCGGCAAGCTGTGCTGGCGTGCGCAATGGCACGGTTCCTGGGGCGTGAAGGGCTCGATGACCTGCTTCGAGCACCGCCAGGCTGGCAAAGTAATCTACCAGCGCAAGGCTCCGGATGGCGACTGGTATGTTTTCAAGAGATTGAAACACGGCGACTACGTCACCCGGAAACAGAACCGGATCAAGGCAAGACTGTAGGATCGTGTCATCCGCCACAAGCGGCTGGTCTACGCCTTGCGCTCCCAGCGGCGATCTGGCGTCTGTTGCCAGTAGGTGACGTCGTGGCCAGCGCTCTTCATCACCTTCCAGTGTCCTCGCGCCGCCTCGAGCTGGGCGGCATCGTGGCCATCGAACAGGAACACCGCGCGCTCGTAGCCGCCAAGGTCAGGCGGCACCGCGCCGTCGACCAGGAACCTTATCTTGGCGTCGTTGGGATTGCCGTCGCCGGTGGTCAACAGAATCGGCTGTTCGCCGGGATGAGCCTCACGATCGGTTGCGTGCGCCAGGAACGAATCGTCGCGGAAGGTCCAAAGATGCTGGTCGAGCGCATCGCGGCGTTCCTCGGTGCCTGTCTGCACCACGGCGCGCCAGCCACGGTCGACGCTGCGCTCCAGGAGGCCTGGCAGCGCATCCTCCAGCGTCGATTCGGTCAGGTGGTAGAACAGAACGTCGGCCATCGCTTCAGCCTATAGTGATCGAACCCGTTCACTGCTCATAGTTATCGCGCACCAGCCGGTCGAGCAGCCTGACGCCGAAACCGGAACCCCACGACTGGTTGATCTCGTTCGACGGCGCCCCCATGGCCGGGCCGGCTATGTCGAGATGAGCCCATGGCG
>NZ_RZRP01000589.1:0-4016 GCF_003997795.1 Mesorhizobium sp. M7A.F.Ca.US.005.03.2.1
GGGCAGTAGGATTGCTCTGCCGTTCAATGCCCGGGCCCGAGCCAAGCCACCATCCCCCTATTCCCGTACTGCCTTACTGCCTTACTGCCCTACTGCCCTACTGCCCTAAACCGAAGGTTTCCCCCAATGTCCCACTTCCTCGGCATCGACGTCGGCACCGGCAGCGCGCGGGCCGGGGTGTTCGACCACACGGGAAACCTGCTTGCCTCGGCCAAACGGGACATCGAGGTCTGGCGCGAGGCCGGCGACATTGTCGAGCAGTCGAGCAACGACATCTGGCGGGCGGTTTGCGCGGCCACGCGTGAAGCGGTCGCGCAATCGGGCGTGGCGCCCGAGGCGATCGCCGGCATCGGCTTCGACGCCACCTGTTCGCTGGTGGTGCTGGGCGAGGGCGGCGTGCCGCTGCCGGTAAGCAAGTCCGCCAATCCGGAACGCAACATCATCGTCTGGATGGATCATCGCGCGGTCGAGCAGACGCGCCGCATCAATCGCAGTGGCGAGGCGGTGTTGAACTACGTCGGCGGCGTCATCTCGCCGGAGATGGAAACGCCGAAACTCCTGTGGCTGGCCGAAAACCTGCCCGCCACTTTCGACGCCGCCTGGCAGTTCATGGACCTCGCCGATTTCCTCACCTGGCGGGCGACCGGCAGCCTTGCCCGTTCGGTCTGCACGGTGACCTGCAAATGGACCTATCTGGCGCATGAGAGCCGCTGGGACGAGACGTATTTCCGCAAGATCGGCCTCGGCGCGCTGGCCGACGAGGCATTCGCGCGCATCGGCACCGAGATCGTGCCGGCCGGTGCCGCACTCGGCGGCGGATTGACCGCGCAGGCAGCAGCAGACCTTGGTCTCAACCCCGGCACCGCGGTGGCGGCCGGACTGATCGACGCGCATGCCGGGGGCGTCGGCACGGTCGGCGCGCGCGGCGATTTCGGCAGCGTGCTGTCGCGCATGGCCTATGTTTTCGGCACCTCGGCCTGCACCATGTCGTCGACCGCCGAGCCGGCCTTCGTCGACGGTGTCTGGGGTCCGTATTTCTCGGCCATGGTGCCGGGCCTGTGGCTGAACGAGGGCGGCCAGTCGGCAGCTGGTGCTGCGATTGATCATCTGGTGCGCATGCACCCTGCAGCCGGCGAAGCGACCGCCAAAGCGCAAGCCGAGGGGCTCAGCCTCAGCGCCTGGCTGTCGCTGCAGGCGCAAAGCCGCAATGGAGCCGCGGCCACGCCGGCCCTGGTCGGCGGCATCCATGTCGTGCCGGAGTTCCTCGGCAACCGCGCGCCTTTCGCCGACCCGGACGCGCGCGCGCTGATTGCCGGGCTCGATCTCGACACCAGCCTCGACAGCCTGGTCGGGCTCTATGTCGCCGGGGTCTGCGGGCTGGGCTACGGCGCGCGCCAGATCGTGCGGGCCGAGCATGACAAGGGCATTCCCGTCGACACCATCGTGGTCAGTGGCGGCGCCGGCCAAAGCCCGCTGGTGCGCCAACTGCTGGCCGACACCACAGGCATGGTGGTGGTGGCCTCGACCTCGCCGGAACCGGTGCTGCTCGGCTCGGCGATGCTGGGCGCGGTCGCCGCCGGTGCCTACAAGGATCTGGCGGCGGCGATGGCCGGCATGTCGGAACTCGGCGAGGTCTATCATCCTGACCCTACGTTGGCCGGCTGGCATGCCAAACGCTTCGTGGCGTTCGAATTGCTGCAGCAGGCGGGCAAGGCCATCCGAGGCTGAAGCGCGCGGCTCCTGTCGAGCCATGTCAGGAGCGTAGCGAACACCGCTTGGCGGTTTAGCCGGAAGCTGGCAGCTTTGTTCTGTCGTGGACCCTCTAGCAGCACGCGACGAGGGCAGGGCGACAGGACCAGGAGGCCCTAATGGTGGACGAAGCTAAACCGCCGCTACCATTCGCATCGGATGAGGTGCCGTGGACGGAATGGTCCGACGTGCCACGCTTCGGCCTGCGCTACCGGCATTTGTCGCTGGCCGCCCTTGGCGAAAAACACCGTGTCGGCGTGGCAATCGAGGAGCTTCCGGCTGGCAAGCAGTCCTCGCCGGCGCATTACCATATTTTCGAGGAAGAGCATGTCTTCATCCTCGAAGGGGCGCTTACCGCGTATGTCGGCGACGCGGCCTATGCAATGAAGGCCGGCGACTACATCTGCTTTCCCGCCGGTGCCGCGGCGGGGCATTGCCTGATCAATACCAGCGACGCACTGTGCCGCTATGTCATCGTCGGCGAGCGCAACCCGAATGAAGTGGTCGTCTACACCGCCTCCAACAAGGTGCTGGTACGCGCCCTGGGCCGCCGCGCGATCTTCGATCTCGCTGCAAACCGAAGCTACTGGGACGGCGAGAACACCGGCCTTACCGCCGGCGATCCGCTGCCGTCGGATGTGACGGCCGGTGTCACCAAACCCCCAGCCGCGCCGATCCCGCCGATCGCCAGCGATGCTGTCGAATGGAAGGTCGAGGGCGAAGGTCCGCGGTTCGGCGGCCGGTCCAGGCACCTGACTTATGCCGCGCTGGGACGCTCCGACTATCATGTCGGCATGCTGATCGAAGCGCCGGCGCCCGGCATGCGCTTGGCGCCCCGGCACTATCACATGCTCGAAGAGGAGCATGCGCTGATCCTGGAAGGGGAGGTGACGCTGCTGCTTGGCGAGGAGCGCCACGAAATGAAAACCGGCGATTATGTCTGCTTTCCAGCCGGCCTGGCGGTCGGGCATTCCTTCCTCAACAGCGGCACGGGGCCGTGCCGTTACCTGATGATCGGCGAGAAAAATCCCAACGAGGTCTGCGTCTATCCAGATTCCAACAAGATGGCGGTCGACGCCTTGCGCCGGCGCGACGGCATTTTCGACATGGGAGCGGTGAGGCGGTACTGGGACGGCGAAGAGATGGAGTAGCCCCCGGCTTCACAGCTCCTTCTCCGCCAACTCCCTGAATTCGTCGGGAACCGAGCGCGCCGCCTCCAGCGCCACCGTGCCGTAGCCGACCGCCTGTTTGCCGAAACGCTCGCGGATCTTGTCGATGGCGCGGTCGGCGTCGAAGCGTGCTAGGCCCTTCTTCGTGCCGGGCCGGCGCCTCTCGTCGGCGAGGCCAAGCGGCAGGTCGAGCTGTAACTCGAAGCTTTCCTCAAGATGCGAGACCGAGATCGCCAGCAGCGAGATCGTTTTCTCCTGTGGATTGTCGGCAAGCAGGCCGCGCACCAGATCGCCGGCGATCTCGGCCAGCATCGCGGTCGCCGAGATCGGCTGGTCAAGCGTGATCGAGCGGGTGACGGCTCTGAGATCGGCAAAGCGCACGCGTACCGTCACCGTGCGGCCGGGCCTTGCCTTGGCGCGCAGCCGACTGGCGACGCGGTCGGCCAGATGCAGCAGTGTCGGCACGATGACCCGTGCCACAGCCGGCTTCTGGCCAAGCGCCGATTGGGCGCCGGCCGAATGCGCGCGGCGCTTCGTCTCCAGCTTTCGCGGGTCGCGGTTCCAGGACAGGGCGGCGAGCTTTTCGCCGGCGGCGGGACCGAGCAGGCGCGTCAGCGCGCCGCGATGCGTCCTGGCCAGTTGACCGATGGTCTCGACGCCGATCTCGGCCAGCCGCGCCCTGGTCGCCGGGCCGACGCCCCACATCAGTCCGACCGGCAGATCATGCAGGAAGGCGAGTTCCGTGCCGGGTTCGACGACCACCAGCCCGTCGGGTTTGGCGACCTGCGAGGCGATCTTGGCCAGATGCTTGGTGCGCGCCACGCCGATCGAGATCGGCAGGCCGAGTTCGGCCCGCACGCGGCGGCGGATGGTTGTCGCGATCTCCTGCGGCGAGCCGAACAGATGCGTGCAGCCGGCGACGTCGGCAAACGCCTCGTCGATGGAAATGCGCTCGACTACAGGCGTAAAATCGTCGAGCACCTTGATCGCCGCATCGCCCAGCCGCTGGTAATGGCTGAAATTGCCGCCGACGAAGATCAAATGCGGGCAGAGTTCGCGCGCCTTCGGCGTGCGTGGCGGCATGCCGGGGCGCAGGGC
>NZ_RZRP01000058.1:0-14541 GCF_003997795.1 Mesorhizobium sp. M7A.F.Ca.US.005.03.2.1
TCGTTGAGGAGATGTCGCAAGCGATTGAGCGCAGCGCTGACGGCAGGTTGGCTGAGGCCGATCTGCTCGCCGGCACGCGTAACGCTTCTCTCCCGCAGAAGGGCGTCGAACACCTTGATGAGATTGAGGTCGAGCGCGTTCAAATTCATCGCATCAATTCGCCCCATACGATCATTCGATTTCCGTTGTCGGCGTATCCCTGGCTAGATCGTCATCGGCCCAGCAGGCACAGGCAACAGAAGGATCAGACACGCCATGACAATGACCCCCGGCACGATCACAGGCAAGGAACTCTTCTGGTTCAACAACACGCTCGTCGCGATCCACGTCTCGTCGATGGCAGGAGAGGACGGCACCTGCGTCGTCGAGCATCACATGCCCTATGGCGACTCGCCGCCGCTGCATGAGCATCGCAGGGAAGACGAAGTGTTTCACATCCTGGAGGGGAGATTGCGCTTTCAGATCGACGGCCACGAACGCATTGCGGACGCCGGCGAAACCGTCATCGCACCGAAAGGCCTGCCGCACACCTACCGGGTCGAATCCCCGGAAGGTGCGCGCACCCTCACCATCACGCGCGGTTCGGATTTTGAGACGATGCTGCGTCAGGCGAGCCGTCCCGCCGAACAGCCCGAACTGCCGCCGCTGATGGAACCAACACCGGAAATCATCGCGGCACTGGTGCAGCTTTGCGCAAAAAACGGCATCGACATTGTCGGTCCGCCGCTGGGGTGAGAGGCCGAAACTGCGCAGTCCTTCCCTTCTCCCCTTTGTGGGAGAAGGAGAGACGCGCCGCGCCTTCAACCGATTTGCATCCTCGCCGCCCGCATTCTCCGCTTGAAGCCGTTTGTGCAACGCGATACGCCGTTGCCGACTTCGACAAGGAGAGACCCGTGACCGCTGCAAAGACCAGAACCGAAACCGACACGTTCGGTCCCATCGAAGTCGCCGCCGACCGGTATTGGGGCGCGCAGGCGCAGCGTTCGCTCGGCAATTTCAAGATCGGTTGGGAGAAGCAGCCGGCGTCGATCGTGCGCGCATTGGGCATCGTCAAGCGGGCGGCGGCCGAAGCCAACATGGAGCTCAAGCGGCTCGATCCTGCGATCGGCAAGACGATTGTCGAGGCGGCGCAAGAGGTCATCGACGGCAAGCTCGATGAGCATTTCCCGCTGGTGGTCTGGCAGACCGGTTCGGGCACCCAGTCCAACATGAACGCCAATGAGGTGATCTCCAACCGGGCGATTGAGATGCTGGGCGGTGTCATGGGCTCCAAGAAGCCGGTGCATCCCAACGATCACGTCAATATGAGCCAATCGTCGAACGACACCTATCCGACAGCCATGCACATCGCCTGCGCCGAACGCATCGTGCACGATCTGTTGCCGGCACTGAAGCACCTGCACAAGGCACTCGCCGCCAAGAGCAGAGAGTTCAATCACATCATCAAGATCGGCCGCACGCACACGCAGGATGCCACCCCCCTTACGCTTGGCCAGGAATTTTCGGGCTATGCCGCGCAGGTCGCTTCGTCGATCAAGCGCATCGAGCTGACGTTGCCCGGGTTGCAGGAACTGGCGCAGGGCGGCACCGCCGTCGGCACCGGCCTCAACGCGCCGGTCGGCTTCGCCGAAAGGGTCGCGGATCGCATCGCCTCCATCACCGGCATCGCCTTCGTCACCGCGCCGAACAAGTTCGAGGCGCTGGCGGCCCATGATTCCATGGTGTTTTCGCACGGCGCCATCAATGCGGCGGCCGCCGCGCTGTTCAAGATCGCCAACGACATCCGCTTCCTCGGCTCAGGCCCGCGCTCGGGCCTTGGCGAACTGTCGCTGCCGGAAAACGAACCGGGCTCGTCGATCATGCCGGGCAAGGTCAATCCGACCCAGTGCGAGGCGCTGACGCAGGTCTGCGTACAGGTGTTCGGCAACAATGCGGCGCTCACCTTCGCCGGCAGCCAGGGTCATTTCGAGCTCAATGTCTACAATCCGCTGATGGCCTACAACTTCCTGCAGTCGGTGCAGTTGCTCTCCGACGCCTCGGTCTCCTTCACCGACAATTGCGTCGTCGGCATCGAGGCCCGCGAAGACAACATCAAGGCGGCACTCGACCGATCGCTGATGCTGGTGACGGCGCTGGCGCCGACCATCGGCTACGACAATGCCGCCAAGATCGCCAAGACCGCGCACAAGAAGGGCACCACTTTGCGCGAGGAAGCGCTCGCCACCGGGCTGGTCAGCGAAGCCGATTACGACCGCCTGGTGCGGCCGGAGGATATGACGCATCCGGGGTAGGCAATTCCAGGAAAAGTGTCTGCGGTTTTCGGTCCGGAATTGCGTCACCAAAAGCCCGATATTTCGTGAGGGGAGAATTTACTCCCGTCACGACCTCACCCGAAGCGAATTTTGCGCAGGCCGCCCGATCACGGAAACGTAAGTACTGTGAACAATGTGTCGCCAGTCTGGTGGCTTTGGTGAACAGTCGGTTTGCTCTATCTCCCCGGCATCAACCCATCCCGGAGAGCCACCATGTCCACCAACATTTCAGTCGCCGGTTCCGGCGCATCCAATGCCTCGACCACCATCCTCCTCGGCCGCGTCCTGCTCGCGGTCATCTTCCTGCTTTCAGGTTTCGGCAAGCTCACCGCCATTAGCGGAACAGCGGGCTATTTCGGCAGCCTCGGCCTGCCCTTGCCGACCGTAACGGCCACCGTCGTCGGCCTGATCGAGCTTCTCGGCGGCCTCGCCATCCTCGTCGGCTTCAAGACCCGGATTGTCGCTTGGGTGCTGGCGGTCTTCACGGTCGCTACCGGTTTGGTCGCCCACACCGGTTGGGCCGACCAGATGCAGATGATCCAGTTTCTCAAGAACCTCGCCATTGCGGGCGGCTTCCTCGTGCTGGCTTCCTCGGGCGCCGGTGCCTATTCGATCGACGCCAAGCGCGGCTGAGCCAAGACCCGGCAATAGCCGAACAAGAAAGCGGCGCGGAATTTTCCGCGCCGCTTTTTCGTTGTTGGTGCATGATCGCCGATCTGTCGGCCGGAGTTTCTGATAGGATCGGGGCTATCGGGACGAGGCCGGCCGGCGGCCGACAACGGAGTGTGAACATGCCCCGCAACGCGCTGCTCCTGCTCTCCCGGCTGCTGCTCGCCGCCCTGTTCGTGCCTTCCGGTTTCCATGCATTGAGCGACATCGCCGGCACCACAGGCTACTTCGCCGGCCTCGGCCTGCCGCTGCCGACACTTGCCGCCTGGGGCACGGGACTGTTCGAACTGATCGCCGGGCTGCTCATCCTGGTCGGTTTCCAGACCCGGATCATAGCGCTTCTGCTCGCTGCCTTCTGTATCGTCGCCGGCTTCATCGGCCATTATGGCCAGGGCGGCGGCGACGCGATGCTCGCCTTCCTGCACCAGCAGATGCTGATGAAGGACATTGCGATATCAGGTGGGTTTGTAGCGCTGGCGATGGCCGGCGCCGGCGCATGGTCGATCGACGGGCGCGGCGCGGTTTGATATTTTTGCTTACACGCGCCCGAGCTGGTCGCCCCCCACTCCGTCCCGGCTTTGCCGAGCCACCTTGTATCTACACGAGAGAGATTTCGTGGGATTAGAGCGATTGAGCCAAGGTCCGGGTGGCCGCCCGGACCTTGGCTTGGCGAAGTCGCCCGTACCACCTGAGGTTACAGCCGCGGGAGAGCTTGGGATCTTCGCCTTCATCACGCACGACCGAACAGTCGCTTGGTTCCAACCGTACGCACAAGGCAGGTTACCGTGAACAGGATTATTTGTGGAGTTGATGTTTCGAAAGATTGGCTGGACGCGCATGTCTGGCCTGGCGGAGCGGCAGCGCGCTTCGCCAACGACGCGGCGGGGATCGCAGCTCTTTGGCTGTTCTGCCGCAGCCATGACGCAGCCCTTGCGGTGATGGAGGCATCGGGCGGCTATGAACGGCTGGGATTCATGCTCTTGTGGACGCACGGCATGCCGTGCGGCGTGGTCAATGCCAAGAGCGTGCGCCGTTTCGCCGAGGCGATGGGCTATCTTGAGAAGACCGACAGGATCGACGCCGCTGTCATCGCCCACTACGGCGCAGTCAAGAACACTGTGCCGACGCCACCGCCAAGCGCCGCCCAGCAGCGGCTTGCCGCGTTGGTTGGCCGGCTTTGCCAGATTGTCGGCGATGCGACCATCAACAAGCAGCGTAGAAGTGCCGCACGCGACGCCGAGGTATGCGCCAGCATCGAGGCGATGCTGGCCTTCCTCAAGCGCGAGCAACGGCGCCTGGAAGGCGAGATTGCCTCGATGATCGATGACGATCCGCTGTGGGCCAGGCTGGAGCAGGCCTTTCGTTCGCTGAAGGGCGTGGCCGGACGCACCGTCGCCCGCCTGATGGCCGAACTGCCCGAGATCGGCCTCATCTCCAACAAGGCCATCGCCAAGCTGGCAGGCCTCGCTCCCTTCGCCAACGATAGCGGCAAGCGCACCGGCAACAGGCATGTGCGCGGCGGACGCGCCGGGCCGCGTGGCATCCTCTTCATCGTCGCAGCCATCGTGGCCAAATTCGATCCAATCTCAAAGCTTTCGCTCAACGGTTGCAACAGGCGGGAAAGCCAAAAATGCTCATCCGCATCGCACTCGCCAGAAAACTCCTCGTCATCCTCAATGCAAAAGCACGCGATGCGCGCAACGAGTTCGCGAGTGCAACTTGACACCCCAGATAGTCGCTCTCCCCCGATCGACGGGGTAGAGGAAGGGCGCGAGCCTATTGCCGCCAACGCTCTTCCAACGAGGCTCCCTTCCTTTCCCTCCGGATGGGGGAAAGGTGACGCTGCAAAGCAGCGACGGATTGGGGAAGCCGGTCATCAAACGCGAAGCCGCCGGCGAAGTACGACCGGCAAGTCTCCGCTTAAGTCAGATAAGACACGGGTCTGCTAGCAGCTAGCGCCTTATTTCACCGACATGCTGGGGCCACCCTCGACGGCCAGCACCAGCCGGCGGTTGGTGATCCTGGCCAGCTGCGCCAGGCGCCCGGCCGGCCGCTCGCCATAGAGGTCCGCCAGCGATGCCGGCAAGACCAGCGCCAGCACGCCGTTGGCGCGCTGTTCCCATTTCAGCCTGGGCATGATGCCGGGCATCGACGCCGTCAGCAGGTAGACGACGCGCATCATCGCGGCGAGCACGCGGGCGCGCTCCAGATAACGCGGCGATGCCAGAGCCTTGATCTCGGGGGCGATGGCTTCGTTGAAGATGCCGTCGTGACGATAGGCGTTGGCCATCGCCAGGAAAGCACGGCCAGGATGGTCGACGCCGAAGAAGGACGCGTGCGCAATGATGTTGAGCGATTGCTTGCCGCGGTATTCGGGATGCGCGCGCCAGCCGATGTCGGCCAGCAATGCGGCCGCGTGGCGGTAGCGCGCCTCGTCCTCGGTCTCGTCGATGCCGAAGGCGGCAAAGGTCTTGGCGGTCCAGTCGACAAGTTCGTGCGCATGGGTGACGGAGCGCGAGCGCAGACGGGCGAGTTCCTCCGAGGCCGAAATCAGCGGATCGGCCTTCTGCTCCGCCTCGTCGAGCAGCGAATAGAGAAAGCCTTCGCGCACGCCGAGCGCCGAGACGATGATCTTCGACGGCTGCATCGCCGCCATGATCTCCTGCAGCACGATGGCGCCATAGGGCAGCAGCGAACGGCGGTTCTTCGAAACGCCTTCGATGCCCTTGACCTTCTCGATCTCGGCCTTGGCCACCTGCTTGAGGAAGTTCGCCGCGCTTTCGGCCGATATCTCGTAATGGTGCATGACGCCAAGCGGATAGTTGGTCATTTCCATGTGCAGCCGGGCAAGATTTCGCCAGGTGCCGCCGACGGCGTAGAAGGGCCTGCCCTGCCCGCCTTTCAACAGCTTGGCCTTCGCCAGTTCGTCACGCGCGACCCTGCCCGCCTGGGTCAGCGAGTTCTTCGCCATGTCCTGCAGGCGCAGGCCGCCCAGCGGCAGCGTGATGCCGTCGCCGATCGCCTCGCCGCTGACATCGACCAGTTCGAGGCTGCCGCCGCCCAGATCGCCGGCGATGCCATCGGCCGGATGGAAACCGGAAATGACGCCGAGCGCGGAATAGTACGCTTCCTGACGACCGCTGATCACTCGGATCTCGGTCTTCAGCACATCCTCGGCGCGGTGGATGAAATCGGGGCCGTTGACCGCCTCGCGGGCCGCCGCGGTCGCCAGCACATACATCTGCTCGGCGCCGGCCTGGTCGGAAAGCGCACGAAAGCGGCGGAACTCTTCCATCGAGCGCGTTACCGCCTCGGGGTCGAGCTTGCCGGTCGAAACGATGCCGCGGCCGAGACCGGCCAGCATCTTTTCGTTGAACAGCATGGTCGGCGAGCGCGCCAGCCCCTCATAGACGACGAGACGGATCGAGTTCGATCCGATGTCGATGATGGACAGCGGTCGGCGGTCCTGCAGCCGGCCCTGAGAATCAGACAGCATCAGCCGGACGCTGCGGCGTTCTTCTTGCGGCGCTTGAACTGCGCGATGCGCTTGGGCGCATGCGACTTCAGCGCGTCACCCCGTCCCGACAGGCTCGGATTGGTCATGAAATATTCCTGCGCGTTGAACGGTTCCTCGCCCTCCTCCAGCACGACGCGCCGGGAGGTTCCATCAGCCAATACGTCGAAACTTTGCTGATTGTCCATAATGTTGCCCAGCATGATCTGGCCAAGGATCTGTTCATGCACAGTTGGATTGGTGATCGGCACCATGGTTTCGACGCGGCGGTCGAGATTACGCGGCATCAGGTCGGCCGAGGAGATGTAGACGATCGCCTCGTCCGACGGCAGGCCGAAACCATTGCCGAAACAATAGATGCGGCTGTGCTCGAGAAAACGGCCGACGATCGATTTTACGCGGATGTTTTCCGACAGGCCCGGAACCTGCGGCCGCAGGCAGCAGATGCCGCGCACGACAAGGTCGATCTCGACGCCGGCGCGGCTGGCATCGTAGAGCGCGTCGATGATGATCGGATCGACGAGGGCGTTCATCTTCATCCAGATGCGCGCCGGTTTGCCTTGCACCGCGTAGGCAATCTCGTCGGCAATGTGCTTCAGGATGCGGCTTCTCAGCGTGAACGGCGAGATCGCCAACCGCATTTCGTCCGTCGGCTCGGCATAGCCGGTGATGAAATTGAACAGCTGGGCGACATCGCGGGCAATCGTCGGATCTGTGGTGAAGAAGGACAGGTCGGTGTAGATGCGTGCGGTGACCGGATGGTAGTTGCCGGTGCCGAGGTGCACGTAATTGCGCAGCTTGCCGTCCTCGCGCCGCACCACCAGCGACATTTTCGCATGTGTCTTCAGTTCGAGAAATCCGAACACCACCTGCACGCCGGCCCGCTCCAGGTCGCGCGCCCAGCGGATGTTGGCTTCCTCGTCGAAACGCGCCTTGAGCTCGACCAGCGCGGTGACCGACTTGCCGGCCTCGGCCGCGTCGACCAGCGCGCGCACGATCGGGCTGTCGTTGGAGGTGCGGTAAAGCGTCTGCTTGATCGCCACCACCTCCGGATCGGCCATTGCCTGGCGCAGGAACTGCACCACCACATCGAAGGATTCGTAAGGGTGATGGACGACGATGTCCTTCTCGCGGATGGCGGCGAAACAATCGCCGCCATGCTCGCGGATGCGCTCGGGAAAACGCGGATTGTAGGGCGTGAATTTCAGGTCGTCGCGGGGAACGGCGACGATCTCGGAAATCTGGCTGAGCGCCAATGGACCGGTCAAGACGCTGATGCGGCTGGACGACACGCCAAGCTCGCCGGCGACGAAATCGCGCAATTCGCCAGGCATCAGCCTGTCGAATTCGATGCGGATCACCGATCCGCGCCGACGCCGCTTCAGCGCCGTTTCGAACAGGCGCACGAGGTCCTCGGACTCCTCCTCGACCTCGATATCGCTGTCACGGATGATGCGGAACGTGCCGGAGCCCTTGACCTCGTAGCCGGGGAAGAGCTTGCCGATATAGAGGCCGACAGCCTCTTCCAGCGGGATGAAGCGGACATGATGCTTGCGGTCCGGCAGACGGATGAAGCGCTTCAGCGCCACCGGCAGGCGCAGCAGCGCGCTCATCTCCTCGCCGTTCTTGCGATGGCGCAATTGCAGCGCCATCGAGAAGCCGAGATTGGGGATGAACGGGAACGGATGCGCCGGGTCGATCGACAGCGGGGTCAGCACCGGGAAAACCTGTTCCTGGAAATGGTCTTCCAGCCAGATTTTCTCGTCCTTGGTCAGCGCATCGCGGGTGATGCTCTCGATGCCTTCCTTGTTGAGCAGCACGGTGAGCGCCGAAAGGCTCTTCTGCTGGTCTTCCTGCAGCCGCTCGACCTCACGCAGCAGCTGTTCGAGCTGCTGTTCGGGGGTGCGGCCGTCGGGGCTCTTCAGCGTGATGCCCTCGCGCACCTGGCCGGCAAGACCGGCGACTCGGACCATGAAGAACTCGTCGAGATTGGCGGCCGAGATCGACAGGAAGCGGACGCGCTCCAGCAGCGGATGATTGAGGTTCAGCGACTCCTCGAGAACGCGCCGGTTGAACTGCAGCCAGGAAAACTCGCGGTTGACAAACCGGTCCGGGTTGCCGCCTTCCGGGCGAGCCACCTCGACATCCACGAATTCGTTCTGCACCGGCTTCAGTTCGTTCATGATTCCCGCTCTTCCACACCCGCTCAAGCCGGCTAGCCAGTCACTCTAGCGACCCATGGTCCCTCCCGGAAACCGAAATCGGTTTTCGGGCCATGGGTTAACCGGCTTAACTTATCCTCTGACAGGCTTTTGCGACAGTTTGATTTCATCGAACTTGCAAAGAGGCCTGATATGATCCAGATGCAGACGAGACTGCGTTAAGGAGACGACGATGGCAGGCGGTTCCATTCCCCATTTTCAGAACGATGCGGGCTATCCGGCAATCGACATCGGCGTGAAGGAATTCATGTGCACGGGCGCCAATCCGCCTTTCGACCACCCGCATGTGTTTCTGGACATGGGCGACGACAATGAAAAAGTCTGTCCCTATTGCTCGACGCTCTACCGCTATTCGCCGAAGCTGAAGGCGACGGAAACGCTGCCGGCCGGATGCATCTACATCGAACAGGCCGCCTGAGACTTTCGCGACCAGCCCGATGAACGACACGCGTTCCCGGCAAATTGTCGTCGCCGGGGCCGGTGTCGCCGGATTGACCGCAGCCCTTGCATTCGCCTCGCGCGGCTACGCGGTTCGGGTGTTCGAACAGGCGCAGCGCCTGGAAGCTGCCGGCGCCGGCATCCAGCTCTCTCCAAACGCGACGCGCATCCTTCGCCAGCTTGGCGTGCTCGACCGGCTGCTGCCGGCAGCGGTGCGGCCGCAAGCCGTGGTGTTGAAGAAGGCCGCGACCTTGCGCGAACTGGCGCGCGTGCCGCTGGGGCAAGCCGCCGAAACCCGCTGGCAAGCACCCTATCTCGTCGCGCACAGGGCCGATCTGCAGAGCGCATTGACCGCGCGCGTTGCCGAGGTGCCGGATATCCATCTCACCACCGGCGCGCGCATCGGCGACGTTGCCTCCGGCCCGCATGGCATCACGGCGACGGCCGAGATCGACGGCAAGACCATCGAGGCGGAGGGCTTCCTGCTGGTCGGGGCCGATGGCGTCTGGTCATCGGTGCGCGCACTTGTCGATTCGGCCAAGGGCTCGCCAAGAAACCATTTCTCCGGCGAACTGGCCTGGCGCGCCACGGTCGCGGCCGGCAGCGCCGCCGGTCGGAGCTTTGCCGCCATCGGCGCCAGGGACTGCGTCACCACCTTCCTGCATCCTGGCTTCCATATGGTGGCCTATCCCGTCAGCAAGGGTGCGGCCTTCAATCTCGCGGCCTTCACCAGGGGCGACCGCATTGCCGAGGGCTGGTCCGGCAACGCCGACGCCGGGATCCTGACCCGAGCCCTGCGCGGCACCGCGACAGAACTTGCCCGTCTGGTCGAGCAGGCCGGCCCGTGGACCGCATGGCCGATCCACACTGTTGACCCGCAACAGCCCTGGACAACACCGAACGGCATCGCGCTGATCGGCGACGCCGCGCATGCGATGACCCCATTCGCAGCGCAAGGTGCGGCCATGGCGATCGAGGATGCGGCGACGCTTGCCGACATCATCGCCGACTTCCCTGCCGACCCCCTGGCCGCACTTGCCGTCTGGGAACAGTCACGGCGGCCGCGTGTCGCGCAGGTCACCCGACGCGGCGCTGTCAACCGGCTGGCCTGGCATGCCTCGGGTCCAGTGGCGATTGCGCGCAATGTGTTCCTGAAGGCGCGCTCGTCGGAAAAACTCGCGGCGGATCTGGACTGGCTTTATGGGTGGCGGGCTCCTTAGAATGCTTACATCGGTCGACCTTGACGTAATGGCAATTTGTAGTTACACTTTTGTAGTCAACGAGGCGCAAATTGCGATTTGAATGGGACGCCGAAAAGGCGAAATCCAATTTCCGTAAGCATGGCGTAAGCTTCGACACCGCCGTTCGCGTTTTCGCCGATCCTTTCGCGCTATTGGAGCATGATCGAATTGAAGGGGGCGAATATCGTTGGCAGACAACCGGCTTGGTTGAGACCGCATTGGTATTGCTGGTTGCACACGCAGATCGAGAGGAAGACGGGATCGAGGTGATCCGCATCATTTCAGCGCGGCGAGCTACGTCCAAAGAGAAAAGGCATTATGCGCAAAATCGTTCGATATGAATTCGACCCGGCCAATCCGCCTCCTCTGACAGAAGCACAGAAAGCGGAGATCGCGGCTTTGAAAGCGCGACCAGAGGATGATGTCGACACGAGCGATATTCCCGAATTGACCGAGGAATTCTGGCAGAACGCCGTCCGAAATCCTTATTTCAAGCCGGTCAAGCAACAACTGACCCTGCGTCTCGATTCTGACCTCGTCGCCTGGTTCAAAAGGCGCGCACCGGATGGTCGCGGCTACCAGAGTGCAATCAACAGAGCGCTTCGAGAATATGTGTCCAAACAGGATCGCAAGGCCGGCTGATCGCCGGAATGGCCTTCAATTATAAAGCCGCATCGACAGGCCGAGCGATACAGGCAGCGGGTTCCACCAGCCGGTGCGCAAGCCTGCGGTGCGCAAGGCGGCCGCCGTCCAGGTGTTGCAGCCGATCAGTGCGTTGAAATGGCCGTTGGCTTCGTAGAAGCCGTCGAACCTGGAATAGGCCGCGTCCGGAACGAGGATCGGGCCTTCCGGTCCGCGCTGGAAACTCGCATCGATGAAATCGAGCAACGCCGCGAACCGGTCCTCTGTGATGTCGAACCCCGCGATGTCAGGACGCGGTTCGAGGATGTCACCGGCGACATCGACATGCATGACCGACGAGTCGAGGGTCAGTGCCTTCATCACCGGTACCGCCTTCAGCTCGGACCATGTCGGCGTCTCCAGGTAGAAGGCGCGACCGCCCCAGCCGAAGACGATGTAGCGGACCTCCGGCCTGTCGGCCGGTATGCCGGCGTCGACCAGGAAGTGGAAACGCCGGCGCACGGCATCGTCGACCGGGATGGCGATATCGGTGTGGATCGGATTGTTCAGCACCAGGATGTGGCGCGTCGCTGCGGGCATGGCGGCGGCCGCCGGCCACAGCGGCCGCGGCACGAGGGTGCCCGTCGTCACGGCGAGAGCGACGACAATCAACAGAAGGCCTAGAAAACGTCCCAGTCTCTTCATGAAAAGCGGCTCTGCAAAAGCGCTCCAGCGCGACAGGAACGGTCGCCTGTTATCCCATACGCAAAAGAGCCCGGCAGTGTTTCAGCCGGGCTCCTCGCAAACATCGAAAGGCCTAGTGCAGGATCTGCGACAGGAACAGCTTCGTGCGCTCGTGGCGCGGGTGGTCGAAGAACTCGGCCGGCGTGTTCTGCTCGACGATCTGGCCCTGGTCCATGAAGATCACCCGGTTGGCGACCTTGCGGGCAAAACCCATCTCGTGGGTGACGCACAGCATGGTCATGCCTTCTTCGGCAAGGCCAACCATGGTCTCCAGCACTTCCTTGATCATCTCCGGATCGAGCGCCGAGGTCGGCTCGTCGAACAGCATGATGCGCGGGTTCATGCACAGCGAGCGGGCAATCGCCACACGCTGCTGCTGGCCGCCGGAAAGCTGGCCGGGATATTTGTTGGCCTGTTCCGGGATCTTGACGCGCTTGAGGAAATGCATGGCGATTTCCTCGGCCTGCTTCTTCGGCGTCTTGCGCACCCAGATCGGCGCCAGCGTGCAGTTCTCCAGGATGGTCAGATGCGGGAACAGGTTGAAGTGCTGGAACACCATGCCGACCTCGCGGCGCACCTCGTCGATCTTCTTGAGATCGTTGGTCAATTCCTTACCGTCGACGATGATCTTGCCCTTCTGGTGCTCCTCCAGGCGGTTGATGCAGCGGATCATGGTCGATTTGCCGGAGCCGGAGGGGCCGCAGATGACGATGCGCTCGCCGCGCATCACTTTCAGGTTGATGTCCTTCAGCACATGGAACTCGCCATACCATTTGTGCATGGCGATGATGTCGATGGCGACATCGGTCGTCGAAATCTGCATCTTGGCGGCGTTGACCTTGATCTCTTCTGCGCTGACGGCATTTTCGGTGGCCATGAGAGGGATCCCCTTGTTCTTTTGTTGTTGGTAATGATGCCTGTCGTTACCCCAAAACCGCTATACACTTTTGGGCGACATGCATTCAGCGTTTGTGGCCGGTGTCGAGCCGGCGTTCGGTGTACATTGAATAGCGCGACATGCCGAAGCAGAACAGCCAGAAGACGAAGGCCGCGAAGATCAGGCCAGACCTCGCCGTCTGCGCGGTTGCCCAGTTTGCATCGGAAAAATTCTGTTTGACGATGCCGAGCAGGTCGAACATCGAGATGATGATGACCAGGCTGGTATCCTTGAACATGCCGATGAAGGTGTTGACGATGCCCGGGATGACCAATTTGAGCGCCTGCGGCATGACGATGAAATACATCTTCTGCCAATAGCCGAGACCGAGCGAATCGGCACCTTCATACTGGCCCTTGGGGATCGCCTGCAGGCCGCCGCGCACCACTTCGGCCATATAGGCGGCGGCAAACAGCGACACGCCGATCAAAGCGCGCAGGAACTTGTCGAACGAAACGCCCTCCGGCAGGAACAGCGGCAGCATGACGCTGGCGAAGAACAGCACGGTGATCAGCGGGATGCCGCGCACCGTCTCGATGAAGACGACGCACAGCGTCTTGATGATCGGCATCTTGGAACGGCGGCCGAGCGCCAGCACGATGCCGAGCGGCAGCGACACGGCAATGCCGACGAAGGACAGGCTGAGCGTTACCAAGAGCCCGCCCCAAAGCGAGGTCTCGACATGCGGCAGGCCGAACATGCCGCCGACCAGCAGGACGAAGGCGACGATCGGCAGCACGAAGAACAGCAGAACCGCATTCAGCCCTTTGCGTGGCACCTTCGGCATCAGCATCGGCACCAGCAGCGCCACGAACAGGATGGCGACCAGGATCGGCCGCCAGCGCTCCTCGATGGGATAGCGGCCGAGCATGAACTGGCCAAACTTGGCATTGACGAAAGCCCAGCAGGCGCCGGTCCAGCCATCCGGCTGGATGCCGCCTTGCGCCACCGTGGCGCATACGGTCCGGTCCGGCCCCGTCCACACGGCGTTGATGAACGCCCAATTGATGATTTGCGGCAGGATCATCGCCACCAGGGCGATGCCGACGATTGTCAAAATGGTGTCGCCGGTAGACGCGATCAGGTTCTTGCGCACCCATGCGCCGAGGCCGGTGACGCTGGCGGGCGCCGGCTGCGCCAGCACCATTTCGGTGCGCACCCAGGACATATCATGTTCTTGCATGTCCTTACCTCACCTCTCCACCAGCGCCATCTTGGCGTTGAACCAGTTCATCACAAGCGAGGTCAGAAGGCTGATGGCGAGATAGATCACCATCATGATCACCACGCCTTCGACGGCCTGGCCGGTCTGGTTCAGCACTGTCCCGGCGGTCGCCGTCAGGTCCGGATAGCCGATGGCGATGGCCAGCGACGAGTTCTTGGTCAGGTTGAGATACTGGCTGGTCAGCGGCGGAATGACGATGCGCATGGCCTGCGGCACGACGACCAGCCGCAGGATCGATCCGGACCGCAATCCCAACGCACCGGCGGCTTCCGTCTGGCCCGCGCTGACACCCCTGATGCCGGCACGCACGATCTCGGCGATGAAGGCGGCGGTATAGCAGGACAGCGCCAGATAAAGCGACAGGAACTCCGGCCGGACCTGAAAGCCGCCGGTCAGGTTGAAAGTCGACTGCTTGGGGTAGTCGAAGCTCAGGGGAAAGCCGCTCAGCGCATAGGCGAGCAGCGGCAGCCCGACGATCAGCGCCGCGGATGTCCAAAACACCGGAAATTGCTGGCCGGTCGCAATCTGCCGTTGCCGCGCCTTGCGCGCGACGAACCACGCCATGGCGATGCCGACGAGCAGGGCGAGGAAGATCAGCCATGAACCGTCGCCCCATAC
>NZ_RZRP01000590.1:0-4008 GCF_003997795.1 Mesorhizobium sp. M7A.F.Ca.US.005.03.2.1
ATTCACCGTCGGCCCCTTCGAGATCGAAGCCATTCCGGTCGCGCACTCGATTCCCGAGCCGATGTCGCTGGCGATCACCTCGCCGGCAGGCACCGTCATCCATACCGGTGACTGGAAGATCGATCCGGAGCCGACGATCGGGCCGAAGACCGACGAGGCGCGTTTCCGCGCCTATGGCGACAAGGGCGTTCTGGCGCTGATCTGCGATTCGACCAATGCGCTGCGCGAAGGCGAGTCGCCTTCGGAAGTGGCTGTGGGCGAGGGCCTCAAGGGCGTCATCCAGGCTGCCAAGGGCCGCGTCGCCGTCACTACGTTCTCCTCCAATGTCGGACGCATCGTCTCGATCGCCAAAGCGGCCCGCGATGCCGGACGCCAGTGCCTGGTGCTTGGCCGTTCGCTGAAGCGGGTCATCGATGTGGCCGGCGAACTTGGCTACATGGACGGTCTGCCGGAGTTCATCGCCGAGGAGGATTTTGGTTTCATCCCGCGCGAAAACCTGGTCATCATCTGCACCGGCAGCCAGGGCGAGCCGCTGGCCGCACTGGCCAAGCTGTCGCGCGAAGAGATGAAGTCGGTGTCGCTGACGGCAGGCGACACGGTGGTGTTTTCCTCGCGTACGATTCCCGGCAACGAGAAGGCGATCCTCGAGATCAAGAACCGTCTCATCGACCTCGGCGTCAAGATCATCGAGGACGGCGATGCGCTGGTGCATGTCTCCGGCCATCCGCGGCGCAGCGAATTGCGCAAGATGTATGAATGGGTGCGCCCGCAGATCGGCGTTCCCGTGCATGGCGAGGCGGCACATCTGGTGGCGCAGGGCTCGCTGATGTCGACATCGGGCATCGGCCAGGTGGCGCAGGTGCGCGACGGCGACATGCTCAGGCTTGCTCCCGGCCCAGCCACCATCATGGATCAGGTGCCGTTCGGCCGTATCTACAAGGATGGCAGACTGATCGGCACCGATCAGGCGATGGGCATCCGCGACCGGCGCAAATTGTCCTTTGCCGGCCACGTGGCGGTCAATGTCGTGTTGGACGACAAATATGAGCTTGCCGGCGACCCCGATTTGGTCGCCATCGGAGTCGCCGAGGCCGATGGCCGTGGCGAGTCGCTGGAAGATCTGATGATCGATGCGGCAATCGGCGCGGTGGACTCGATCCCCCGTCAGCGCCGAAAAGACCTCGACCTGGTGCAGGAAGCAGTGCGGCGCGCCGTGCGCGGCGCCGCCAACGAAGCCTGGGGCAAGAAGCCGTTGGTGACGGTGTTCGTCACTCGCTGAGGGGAGTGGGGCAGTAAGGGAGTAGGGCAGTAGGGATTTCGATACGAGGCAGGTCAGCTTTTCCCCTATTGCCATACTGCCCTATTGCCTTACTGCCCTGGGGAAAACCTATGCTCGGACGTCTGAACCATGTCGCGCTTGCCGTGCCGGATCTGGCTGCTGCCGTAGCGGCCTACCGCAACACGCTCGGCGCGGAGGTTACGGCGCCGCAGGCACTGCCGGAGCACGGGGTGACGGTGGTGTTCGTCAATGTCGGCAACACCAAGGTCGAACTTCTGGAGCCTTTGGGCGAGGGATCGCCGATCGCCGCCTTCCTGGAGAAGAACCCCTCCGGCGGCATGCATCACCTTTGCTATGAGGTCGACGACATCCTGGCCGCGCGCGATCAGCTCAAGGCCGCCGGCGCCCGCGTGCTGGGCGACGGCAACCCGAGGATCGGCGCGCACGGCAAGCCGGTGCTGTTCCTGCATCCGAAGGATTTCTTCGGCACGCTGATCGAACTGGAGCAATCATGAGCTGGGTTTCGTTCACAGCCCTGTTTTTCGCGACCTGGTGGGTGGTGCTGTTTGCCGTGCTGCCGTTCAGCGTGAGGACGCAGGACGACGATCACGACGTGACGCTCGGCACGGTTCCGAGCGCGCCGCGTGGGCCTCACATGCTGCGCGCCGTGATCCGCACCACCATCGCCACCGCGATCCTGATGGGCATTTTCTATGGCTTGACGCATGGGCTGGGATACAGCCTCAACGACATCCCGCACATCGTGCCGGAATTCAGCCAGACGCCGGCTAAATAGACTGTCCAGCGACGGCGTTTTCATATGTCGGAACCGGGCGGGTTTCGGCGGGAATGTCGTGCCGTTTTGCGGCCTGACGAGCGCTGACGCTGGGTAAGGTGGTTTGGCAACGCGTTGCGCTAAGCAGATGATTGCACAAAAAAAATGCAAGGCACGAGGCCTTGCAATTTAAACGCGTCCGATCTGTTTCCGGTTTCCGGCGGCAGCGAGTAACCGCGCCTAGATCGCATCCTCCCAAGACTTTGACCGCGTAGGAGAGCAGATTTTTTTCTGCCCTCTCGGTTATCGAGGTACATTAGCCTAAGGCGAATGAAAATGTCACGAAGAATTTTGCCTTGAAACGGGCATTCTCGTGCTGCACTGCACAATAGTGTGGCAGGCGTTGCTTGGCGAACGATCACCAAGACGCGCACAGTGACCGGGAGGCCTTGCAGCGCCGTGGGTCTTCTGGACGGGCGAACGGCGGTGCGACGCTTCTGATCCCGGCTACCCATGTTTTTTGGAAATCGATTCCGCTTTTCGGGCCGAAGCGTCCGGGTTCCCATTCCGCCTTGAAATGGCTATGAAGCCGGGTCAAGCAAGCCAAAGTCGCGCCGATTCTGACGCGGCCCTCCTCACTCACGGACCTGCCCATGCGTTTGTCGCGCTATTTCCTGCCGATCCTCAAAGAAAATCCGCGCGAGGCCGAGATCGTCTCGCACCGGCTGATGCTGCGCGCCGGCATGATCCGCCAGCAGGGGCAGGGCAGTTTCTCGTGGCTGCCGCTCGGCAAGCGGGTGCTGGACAAGGTCTGCCGCATCATCCGCGAGGAGCAGGATCGCGCCGGTGCGCTGGAAATCCTGATGCCGACCATCCAGTCGGCCGATCTGTGGCGCGAAAGCGGCCGCTATGACGACTACGGCAAGGAGATGCTGCGCATCAAGGACCGGCAGGACCGCGACATGCTCTACGGCCCCACCAATGAGGAAGTGGTCACCGAGATCGTCCGCGCCTATGTGAAGTCCTACAAGGACCTGCCGCTCAATCTCTACCACATCCAGTGGAAGTTCCGCGACGAAGTGCGGCCGCGCTTCGGCGTCATGCGGTCGCGCGAGTTCCTGATGAAGGACGCCTATTCCTTCGATCTCGACTTCGAAGGCGCCAAGGCGGCCTACAACAGGATGTTCGTGTCCTATCTCCGGACTTTTACGCGCATGGGGCTGCAGGCAATACCGATGCGGGCCGACACCGGGCCGATCGGCGGCGATCTCAGCCATGAATTCATCATCCTGGCCGACACCGGCGAGAGCCAGGTCTACTGCCACCGCGACTATCTTGCGCTCGATGTGCCCGGCGCCAACACCGATTTTGCCAACGACGCCGAGATCGCCGACATCGTCAAGACATGGACGACGCCCTACGCCGCCACCGACGAGATGCATGACGAGGCGGCGTGGGAGAAGATCGGCGAGAGCGACAAGGTTTCGGCGCGCGGCATCGAGGTCGGCCACATCTTCCATTTCGGTGACAAATATTCCAAGCCCATGGGCGCCAAGGTGACCGGACCCGACGGCAAGGATCATTTCGTCTCCGGCGGCTCCTACGGCATCGGTCCGTCGCGGCTGGTCGCGGCGATCATCGAAGCCAGCCATGACGATAACGGCATCATCTGGCCGGAGGCGGTGGCGCCGTTCGACATCGGACTGATCAACATGAAGGCGGGCGACGCCGAGTGCGACGGCGTCTGCGACGAACTGCATGCCGCTTTCGTCGCCGCCGGCAAGGACGTGCTCTACGACGACACCGACCAGCGGCCCGGCGGCAAGTTCGCCACCGCCGACCTGATAGGCCTTCCCTGGCAAGTGATCGTCGGACCGCGCGGTGTCGCCGCCGGCGAGATCGAGATCAAGAACCGCAAGACCGGCGAGCGCGAGACGCTGCCTATCGCGGACGC
>NZ_RZRP01000591.1:0-4003 GCF_003997795.1 Mesorhizobium sp. M7A.F.Ca.US.005.03.2.1
GCCCGGGGTCGGGCGCAAGACCGCCAATGTCGTGCTCAACATGGCCTTCGGCCAGCACACGATGGCGGTCGACACGCACATTCTTCGCATAGGCAACCGGCTCGGATTAGCGCCCGGCAAGACGCCGGAACAGGTCGAGCAGGGATTGTTGAAGATCATTCCGGACGAATATATGCGCCATGCACATCACTGGCTGATCCTGCATGGCCGCTACGTCTGCAAGGCGCGCAAGCCGGATTGCCCGGCCTGCGTCATCGCCGACATCTGCAAGGCCGAGGTCAAGACGACCGATGTGCCGGCACCGCTGGTGCCGATCGCACCGCTCGACCCGGTCGAAGAGGTTCAGGACCGAGGCGGAACGGCGGCGTAATTCAACTCTCCTCCACAAACACCTCTTCGCGCTTTTTCTTGACCGCCGGCAGGAAGACGACGGCGAGCACGGCGAGCGCTATGAGCAGCAGGCCGGCGCTGATCGGTCTGGTCACGAAGGTGCTCGGGTCGCCGCGCGAGAGAATCATGGCGCGGCGCAGATTTTCCTCGAGCAGCGGGCCGAGCACGAAGCCGAGCAGCAGCGGTGCCGGTTCGCAGCGCAGCTTGGTCAGGAGGTAGCCGAGGAAGCCGAAGAAGGCGACGGCGTAGAGATCATAGACGTTGCTGTTGACGCTGTAGACGCCGATCGAGCAGAACGCCATGATGATCGGGAAAAGCACGTAATAGGGGATCGTCAGCAGCTTCACCCAAAGCCCGATCAGCGGCAGGTTGAGGATGATCAGCATCAGATTGCCGATCCACATCGAGGCGATGATGCCCCAGAACAGCGCCGGCTGTTCGGTCGCGACATTGGGGCCGGGCACGATGCCCTGGATGATCATGGCGCCGATCATCAGCGCCATGACAGGGTTGGCCGGAATGCCCAGCGTCAGCATCGGGATGAAGGAAGTCTGCGCACCGGCATTGTTTGCCGATTCCGGTCCGGCGACGCCTTCGATGGCGCCCTTGCCGAACTCCTTCGGGTTTTTCGAGACGCGTTTTTCGACCGTGTAGGAGGCAAAGGCTGCCAGGATCGCGCCGCCTCCCGGCAGGATGCCGAGCGCTGAACCGATGATCGTTCCGCGCACGATGGGCGCTGCCATGCGCCGAAAGTCCTCGCGGGTCGGCATAAGGCCGGTGACCTTGCGGATCATCACGGAGCGCTCATCCTCGTTTTCGAGGTTGCGCAGGATCTCGGCGATGCCAAAGACACCGACCGCCACCGCAACGAAATTCAACCCGTCGGCATATTCCCGGATTCCAAGCGTGAAGCGCGGCGTGCCGGTGTAAATGTCGGTGCCGACAACGCCGAGCAGCAGGCCGAGCACGACCATGGCCAGCGCCTTGACGATCGAGCCGTGGGCGAGCGCGACGGACGAAACCAGGCCGACGATCATCAGCGAAAAATACTCGGCCGCGCCGAATTTCAGCGCGATCGCCGTCAGCGGCGGGGCAAAGATGGCGACGAGGAACGTCGAAACGGTGCCGGCAAAGAACGAGCCGATGGCCGCGATCGCGAGGGCCGCCCCGGCGCGGCCGTTCCTGGCCATCTGGTAGCCGTCGATCGCGGTGACGGCGGACGAGGATTCGCCGGGCATGTTGATGAGAATGGCGGTGGTCGAGCCGCCATATTGCGCACCGTAATAGATGCCGGCGAGCATGATGAGGGAGGAAACCGGGTCGCCGATCTGGAAGGTGATGGGCAAAAGCATGGCGATGGTCGCGGTGGCGCCGATGCCGGGCAGGACGCCGATCAGCGTGCCGAGAAGGACGCCGATCAGGCAGAAACCGAGGTTGGTCAGCGACGTCGCCGTCGAAAAGCCGAGCGCAAGGTTGTCGAGCAGATCCATGCTCATCGCCTTACGACACCAACCACGGGGCCAGCCACGGGCCGAAGCGGCGGAACGGCAGGCCGAGCGCGTAGCTGAAGACAAGGAATGCAAACAATGTCAGGCCGGCCGACAGCACGAGCGCGGTCAACGGCTTCATGCAGCGGCTGGCAAACGACGCGATCAGCGCCGTCAGGAAGATCGACGGGATGAATCCGAGGCCGCGCACCGTCAGGCCGAAGAAGATCGGAGCAGGCAGGATGAGCAGCATGCCGCGCCACGCAATATGCCCGACCGCTTCGCCCTCGACGCGTACAGCCTGGACGAGAATGACGGCGCCAAGCAGGACCAGCACGATCGCCAGGACCAGCGGAAAATAGCCTGGCCCCATGCGCAACGCGGTGCCGATTTCGAGGCCGAGCGATTGCAGCGCGAACCATGCGCCGAAACCGATGAACAGGGCGGCGCACAGGCCGTTGGCCCTGTCGATCGCGAAAGGTTTCATGATGGTTCTCCCAAGCCGCGGTGCGTAGCGGATGCCGAGCGAACAGGGGCGCCGGTGGCGCCCCTGTTCAAACCTCAGTCGGCATACTGGCCGGCGGCTTCGATGATCGGCTTCCAGCGCGCGATCTCACTTTCCAGCTTGGCCTTCAGTGCGGCGGGCGTCGCATCGGCCTCGGGCGATGGCTTGGTGCCGAGTTCGGCGAAGCGGGCCGCGACGTTCTGGTCCTTCAGCGCGACCTGAAGCGATTTCGACAGGCGTTCGGTGATCCCGGCCGGTGTGCCCTTGGGTGCATAGAGACCGTGCCAGATGCCGACCTGCACTTCGGGAAGGCCGCCTTCCACCGTCGTCGGGACGTCTTTCAGCACATCGAGGCGCTCCGGCGAGGTGACGGCATAGGCCTTGATGGTGCCGCCCTGGATCTGCTTGGTGGTGTTGGTCGTCTGGTCGCACATGATGTCGACCTGACCGCCGAGGAGATCGGTCATGGCCGGGCCGGTGCCCTTGTAGGGCACGGTGACCAGCGGCGTCTTGATGGCGCTCATGAACAGCATGCCGCACAGATGCGAGGCCGCACCGATGCCGGCATTGGCGACGGTTATGGAATCCTTGTTGGCCTTGGCGTACTCCACCAACCCCTTGAGATCGGTCGGCTCCAGGTCCTTGCGGCCGACGATGGTCATCGGCACCTCGGTGACGAGGCCGACATATTCGAAGGCGTTCAGCGTGTCGTAGGCGAGCTTTCTGTACAGCGTCGCACTTGTCGCCATGCCGATATGATGGAGCAGCAGCGTATAGCCGTCAGGCTCGGCGTTGGCGACGCGGCCGGCACCCAGCGTTCCGCCGGCGCCGCCGACATTCTCGACGATGACCTGCTGGCCGAGATCCTTCGACATCGCTTCGGCGACGAGGCGCGTGACCGTGTCGGTCGGACCGCCGGCGGCAAACGGTACCACAACGGTGATGGTTCGTTCAGGATAGGTCTGCGCGCTGGCCGCGAACCCATAAAGCGTGACGGCCGCGGCAGCAGCCAGAGCGGCGACAAATCTTCTCATCGTGATCTCCTCCCGGGATATGAATCTCCAACGCCGCGCGGATCTCCTCTCAACACCGGCTGCGCATGAAGCAACAACTAGGGCAAGCTAGCAAATAGCAACTGGGCGGCAAACTGCCGATATCCGCAAACATCCGCACTCGATGGGTGGATAATGTCGGAGGGTGATCGCCACCCTAGTAGCCGTAGCCGCGCGCCATCGCCGCGGCGAAGACCGGGATGAGCAGGAAGATGAAAGCTTCGGCGCGGATATAGGTCTTCACGGACGCAAGTTCGGTCGCCGGCACCTGGAACGAGGCATTGCCGCTCGCCTGCCTGTTCCAGGATATGAAGCGGACGGTCGGGATGATCGACAGCAGGCCGACAGCGCCGAACGCCGCTATCTTGGCCCAGAACACCCAGTTGTAGACGTAGAATTCCCAGCCCTTGAGGCCATAGAAGACGCGGCCGATGCCGACGACGATGATCAGCGCGGCGATGACGCCGTAATGGCGGTCGATGCCGGCGAGCCTCTTGAGCGTCGCAGCACCCAGGTCGCCGCGGATCAGGACGAATTCGGCGCCGATGATCCCCGCCAGCGCAAACACC
>NZ_RZRP01000592.1:0-3999 GCF_003997795.1 Mesorhizobium sp. M7A.F.Ca.US.005.03.2.1
GCTGGATGGCGATGACCTTGCCGGTATCGGCATCGACGATCACGCGGTTGCCCCTGGCGTCGTAGTAGATGTCGAGATTACCGTCCTGGGCGACAAGGATGCCCCCGGTATCGGCAGCGCGGACAACCCTTGGCGCATTGTCCGTCGTCGGCGCGGCGAACGCCCCGGAAGACACAAGCCCGGCGGCTAGCGCCGAGAGGGCAAAGATCGTGCGGAACATGGTGGCCAAATTCTCCGGTCCGTAAATTTGCCGCCGCCGGCATTGTCTTCTGGCGAACCCCTTCGCCAGCAAACCAGTTACACCATCCTATGGTTCCAACATGAACCGGGCATGAAGATGGCGGTTTTCCGGCGCCTCAAGGAATATAGGCTAGCTTTCGGCAAGTCCCAATTCCTTGCGCGCCTGCCTGGTAAGCTTCAGGGCGACAAGGCGATGGCTCTCGCGCAGATAGTCCTTCAGCGCGGCATCATCCATGCTCTGGCTTGTCCGACGCTGGATCCATGTCATGCCGCGCGAGGCAAGATAGGGTGCGGGCCGTAGCCCCGGCTGTTCCTTGAGCACATCATAGGCGATATCGGAACATTTGAAGGTGACGAAGAGCTGCTGGCCATCGTCCCAGCCGCCGATCGCGAAGACCTTGGCCCCCACCTTCCAAACATGGGCGCCACCCCACTGGACGACATGGGTCGTCGAAGGCAGCGAGTCGCAGAAGCTGTTGTAGTCGTCCAGTGTCATCCCCACCCCACGTTTTATATAAAAACGCCGCGCGTCCAGGAAGGACGCGTGGCGCGGGATCAGGCTGCCGCTTCCGCCGCGACGATCGTCGGTTTGGAGCGGAAATTCAGCCGGTCGGAACCGGCTGTCACCTTGACGGTCGAGCCGTCGAGGATGTCGCCGAGCAGGATCTTCTCCGCCAGTGGGTCCTGCAATTCCTTCTGCATCACCCGCTTCAGCGGCCGCGCGCCATAGGCCGGGTCGTAGCCCTTGGCCGCCAGCCAATCCACCGCCTCCTGGTCCAGCGATAGCGTGATCTTGCGGTCGACAAGCAGGCTCTCGAGCCGCTTGAGCTGGATCTCGACGATGCGGCCCATATCCTGCCGGCGCAGCCGGTGGAACAGGATCACCTCGTCGACGCGGTTGAGGAACTCCGGCCGGAACGATGCCCTGACGACGTTCATCACCTCGTCGCGCACCAGATCGACATCCTGGTCCTCGGTGAGGTTGACGAGATATTCGGCGCCGAGGTTCGACGTCATGATGATCAGCGTGTTGCGGAAGTCGACCGTGCGGCCCTGGCCGTCGGTCAGGCGGCCGTCGTCGAGCACCTGCAAAAGCACGTTGAACACATCCGGATGCGCCTTCTCGATCTCGTCGAACAGCACGACCTGATAGGGCCGGCGCCGCACCGCTTCGGTCAGCGCGCCGCCTTCCTCATAGCCGACATAGCCGGGAGGCGCGCCGATCAGCCGGGCGACCGAGTGCTTTTCCATGAACTCCGACATATCGATGCGCACCATGGCGCTCTCGTCGTCGAACAGAAAGCTCGCCAGCGCCTTGGTCAACTCGGTCTTGCCGACACCCGTCGGTCCGAGGAACATGAACGAGCCGATCGGCCGGTTCGGATCCTGCAGGCCCGCGCGGGCGCGGCGCACCGCTTTCGACACAGCTTGCACCGCCTCGCCCTGGCCAACGACGCGCTTGCCGATCTCGTCTTCCATGCGCAGCAGCTTGTCGCGCTCGCCCTGCAGCATCTTGTCGACCGGAATGCCGGTCCAGCGCGAGACGATATGGGCGACGTGGTCGGGGGTAACCACCTCTTCGACCATGCCGGCTTTGCCGTCCTGGGCCTCGGCCTCCTTCAGCTTCTTTTCCAGTTCCGGAATCTTGCCATAGGCAAGCTCGCCGGCGCGCTGGAATTCACCCTTGCGCTGGGCAATGGCAAGGTCGTTGCGCGCCTCGTCGAGCTGCTTCTTCAGGTCGGCGGCGAGCCCGAGCTTCTGCTTCTCGGCCTGCCACTTGGCGGTGATCTCGGTCGATTCCTCCTCAAGGCCGACGAGTTCCTTTTCCAGGCGGGCGAGCCGGTCCTTCGAAGCATCGTCCGTCTCGACCTTCAGCGCCTCGCGCTCGATCTTGAGCTGCATGATGCGGCGATCGATCTCGTCCAGCGCCTCAGGCTTGGAATCGACCTGCATGCGCAGCCGCGATGCGGCTTCGTCGACCAGGTCGATCGCCTTGTCCGGCAGGAAGCGATCGGCGATGTAGCGGTTGGACAGCGTCGCCGCCGCCACCAGCGCTGAATCCGAAATGCGCACCTTGTGGTGCTGCTCGTATTTCTCCTTCAGGCCGCGCAGGATCGAAACGGTGTCTTCCACCGTCGGCTCGTCGACGAAAACCGGCTGGAAGCGCCGGGCAAGGGCTGCATCCTTCTCGACATGCTTGCGATACTCGTCGAGCGTGGTGGCGCCGACGCAGTGCAGCTCGCCGCGCGCCAGCGCCGGCTTCAGCAGGTTGGACGCATCCATGGCGCCATCCGCCTTGCCGGCGCCGACCAGCGTGTGCATCTCGTCGATGAACAGGATGATGTTGCCGCTGGCCGAGGTGACTTCGGAGAGCACGGCCTTCAGCCGCTCCTCGAACTCGCCGCGATATTTGGCGCCGGCAATCAGCGCGCCCATGTCGAGCGCCATCAGCTGCTTGTCCTTCAGCGATTCCGGTACGTCGCCATTGACGATGCGCAGTGCCAGGCCTTCGGCGATCGCCGTCTTGCCGACGCCGGGTTCGCCGATCAGCACCGGATTGTTCTTGGTGCGGCGCGACAGCACCTGGATGGTGCGGCGGATCTCGTCGTCACGGCCGATCACGGGGTCCAGCTTGCCGGCACGGGCATCCGCAGTCAGGTCGCGCGCGTATTTCTTCAGCGCGTCGTAGCCCTGTTCGGCACTCGCCGAATCGGCGGTGCGGCCCTTGCGGACATCGTTGATGACCTGGTTGAGCGCCTGCGCGGTGACGCCGGCCTTGGCCAATATGTCGGCGGTCTTGGCCGACTTTTCCATGGCGAGCGCCTGCAAGAGCCGCTCGACCGTGACAAAACTGTCACCGGCTTTCTTGGCCAGTTCCTCGGCGGTCGAAAACACTTTCGCCAGCGGCTGGGCCAGATAGAGCTGGCCATTGCCGCCCTCGACCTTGGGCATCGCTTCGAGCGCCGTCTCGACGCCAAGCTTGACGTCGCGGACGTTGCCGCCGGCGCGTTCGATCAGCGACGCGGCCAAGCCCTCGTCGTCGTCGACGAGCACTTTCAGGATATGTTCAGGGGTGAATTGCTGGTGGTTGCGGGAAAGCGCCATGGTCTGCGCGGACTGGATAAAGCCGCGCACGCGCTCTGAGTATTTCTCAAGGTTCATATCTGTCTCCTTCCATCACCGGCCCGCTTTGCGGCACCGGATCCGATTGCGGTGACGGACCCGCTCATTCGAGCCGGGTCCAGTTGAGGCTGATATGGTGCACAGGCGCTGAACCCTCAAGACGTCCCGATATCGGCAACCACATAATATTGCACGGCCGCCCAAACGAAAACGGCGGAGATTTCTCTCCGCCGCTCAATGCCTTGAAATGCCGTTGGGTCAGTTATCGATATCGACATTGACCGGTTGGGCGTTGCCGCTGTCGGCCGGGGCCGCAGCCACCTCGCCGGCGTCGGTCCCGGAACTGGCATTGTCACTACCGCCATCAACCTGATCGGCGTTGACGCGCGGGCGGCGCGGACGACGCGGACGACGGGCAGCACCGCTTTCGGCGGCCGCCTCGTTGAGTTCGGCCTGGGCGGCAAGACCTGCCGGGGAAAGGTTCTCGAACGACGGAGCCGGTTCGGCCGGCGCCACAGATTCGGTCGGCGAAACGGCTTCGCCCTGGACCGGGATCTCGTTGCCCTGGGGCTGACCACCTTGCTCGGCGGACGATGAAAAGTCGCGCTGGCCGTTCTGGCCCTAGCCGCCATTGGG
>NZ_RZRP01000593.1:0-3988 GCF_003997795.1 Mesorhizobium sp. M7A.F.Ca.US.005.03.2.1
AAATGAGCCGGCTCCTCAATCCGTTGCCGGACCAGTGCTTCGGCAGCGCATTGAGCGCTGAGAGCGGTAAGCGCAGATGAACCGGCAGGCCGCCAAGCAAGCGCCGCCCCGATTCTGGTGGTTGGCAGGAGCATCGGCGGCTGTCGTCATCGGTTTTGCCGTCTTCGCCAGCGGATCGGTTCGCAGCAACAGTCTGCGAGAAACCACGCTTGTGCAGGCGATCGGCGGCGACCCTCAACGAGCCGTCCCGGCCATGATCCGCAACGGCTGTGGCGGATGTCACGAAATCCCGGGGGTGCCCGGCGCCCGTGGTACCGTCGGTCCCTCCCTGCAGGGCGTCGTCGAAAGAGGATATATCGGGGCATCGCGAGCCAGCCCGGATGCGATGATGCGCTGGATCAGCAGAGCGCGGGACGTAGACCCGAACACGGCCATGCCCAATACAAATCTGTCGCCTCAAGAGGCGCGCGACATCACCGCCTATCTCTATGCGCGGACATGAGGCGCACTGAACTGGTCCGACGGCGCAGGCGCCTTGCCAGCAGAAGCAGCAGCCCAAGCATCAACACGGCGGCGCACGCCACAAGTGATTGAGCCGCCAGAACCATGATTGTCTGGCCTGTTGTCGAGCCGGCCCGCATCTGGCGTATATCGGCCGCGGTAACGCTGACGTCGGGATTTCCGAACCGAGTGGTGACGTAATTTGCAAGGGCTGCCACCTGGCCATCGTCCAGCCAGCCGCCGAAGGCCGCCATCGATTTACGCCCCGCCACGTCGCCAGCTTTGACGCCTTCAAGGATGGTCATGGCGACATCCTCGGGCGTGGCCGCGCCGGGGGTGCTGTTGCGGGTCAAGGACGGATAGGATCCGTCTGACGATCCGCCTCCGTTCGCCCCATGGCACGTCGAACAGAGCGATCGATAGAGATCATCGCCGGCTGCGGTCCCGCTGCCTTGCGTCATCCCTTCGGTTCCAGCATCGCCGTCGACCGTGGCCGCGTTACCCCATGAGAAACGCGGCTGCTTTTCGTCTCCCGATTGGGCGGGCACGTCCCTGAGATAAGCGACGATGGCCTGGATATCGTCATCGGAAAGATGTTGCAGGCTGTTCATGACCGTTTCCGCCATCGGCCCGCCGGCATAAGCCTTCCCGGGCACTGCGCCGGTTTTGAGAAATCGAGACAGCTCTTCGTTGCTCCAGTCGCCGACGCCTGCGATCTTGTCGCTGGTAATGTTGAAGGCCTGCCAGATGCCGGCGGTGCCGCCGGCAAGCTTGTGGTCTTCATCCATGCCGAACGTCGCATTCCTTGGCGTGTGGCAGGCACCGCAGTGGCCGAGCACCTCGACCAGGTAGGCTCCCCTGTTCCATGCGGCGGTCCGGTTCCGATCGGGCGTGAAACTGCCGGTATGCAGGTTCGCGAGCTTCCACAGCGCAACTGTCCAGCGCTGGTTGAATGGAAAAGGCAGGATGTTTCGCGGCTGCGGCTGCGAGATCGGCGGCTGCGCCAGGAGGTAGGTCCGGATCGCAAGCACGTCCTCGCGGCTCATCGCGGCGAAGCTGTCATAGGGCATGGCGGGATAGAGATCGGCTCCGTCGCGCCTGATACCTTTCCGCACGGCCCGCACGAACTCGTCCGCGGAGTAGCGTCCAATGCCCGTGTCAGGATCAGGTGTGATGTTGGTCGAGTATACGTCGCCGAAGGGTGTCGGCACGCGATAGCCTCCAGCGAACGGGCGGCTCGGATTGGACGTGTGGCAGCCGATGCAGTCGGCCGCTCGGGTAAGGTATTCACCCTTCTGGATTTCGCTCGCCCGCAGCTCAGTGCAAAGCGCCAACGATGCCAAGACCAGCGCGACCGCCCGGGAGGTGACGGCCGGGAATGGAATGCCCGCGCCAGGCCAAGGCGCGCACCGGCGGACGGCCAATCTCCGGGTCTTTGACCTCGTCACAGTTCGCACCCGCTGAAGATCAGCCCTGCCATCAGCTGCGCCAGCAAGATGAGCGTGAACAGCGCCCCGATGCCCACGGAAGTCCTGGCAAGGAATGCGCGCGTGCGCGCCTTCCGGGGCGGAACCGTACCATGTCCGCGGTCATGAACGGCGTGCCACGACAGCAGCGCGCCTGCCAGGGCGACCGCGGCGCCTGTCAACGAGAACAAGGCAGTGGGACGAAAGCCGGCATGGCATTGCCAGGATGCAATCGAATAATCGAGCTGCAGCGTTATTGCCCACGCAACTGGTCCGCTGACCAGGCCTGCCCAGGAAACGCCGGTACGGATCGCCTGCATCTCACATCCTCGGAGCCCAATAGATAACAAGATAGAGCACGACCCATGAGACGACGACGAAGTCCCAGTAGAAGGCGTTGTCCGAGACGTCGCTGAAGCGGCGGCCTGCCTTGCCTTTTTGCGTGAACATGAGAACCGCCAGGACGATCGTGTCGCCGACATCGGTAAGGAGATGCGTCGTATGCAGCCCGAGCAGGAACCAGACGATCGATCCGTAAGCGTTCTGATCCCAGGAAATCCGCAGAGCCGGAAATTCCCAGATGCGAACGATCAGCGGAAGAATGCCGACGATCGACATGACGACCATGCCAAGGCGAACTTTCGCCAGGTCCTGGCGACGTGCCCAAACTTCGATCATGTGGTTGGGCACGACGCTCGCAACCAGAATAACCAGTACTGCCGTCCCCGGCAGCAGATCTGGCGCAGGGGCCCCAATGGGCCAATGCCGGGCCAGCACGGCCAGATAGAAGTAAGTGCCTATCGCCAAGGCAAAACCGGTTGCCTCGAGGGCAATGAAGGCAAGGGTTCCCCACCACATCGGGCTCGCTGACCCGAAATCGTATGTGGGCAGGTGACTGACGTCGGCGACGGGGCGGTGCCTCATTCCTCGTCCTCCGGTTCGCCTTTCGGCCAGAACCAGCAGATGAAGCCGATCGAAACCGGGATCGCTCCCCAGACCACCGCCCACGGCGTGTATATCGAACCGAGAAATGCGCCGCCGACTGCGATGGCCGACAGCAACGGCCAGATCGAGTTGTCAGCCGATGGTACCCTTACTTGCGGCATCGCATCGGCGACCGTGCCGGCGAGCACCTCGCGGGCGTCGACACGCAGACCTTCGACCACTGGGAGCACATCGGGCTCGGCCCAAAGCGGTTCGCGGTGAGTTACCACGGGCAGCCGCGAAAAATCGTAGGAGGGCGGCGGCGACGTCGTCGCCCATTCGAGCGTGCTCGCGCCCCAGGGATTGTCTCCTGCAATGCGGCCGTTGCGGAGGCTGAGAAAGAGATTCAGGAAGAAAAGCGCGAAGCCCGCGAACACCACCAGCGAAGAGAGGCTGATGAAGAGGTTCATCTCTCCCCAGCCGCTCGCCGGCGGATACGTATAAACGCGGCGCGGCATGCCTTGCAGACCGAGAATATGCATGGGGAAGAAGGTGAGATTGAACCCGAGGAAGACCAGCCAGAAATTCCAGCGGCCGAGCCTCTCGGACAGCATGCGTCCGGTGATCTTGGGAAACCAGTAATAAACGGCGCCGAGCAGGGGGAAGACGGCGCCCCCGACCAGCACATAATGGAAATGGGCAACCACGAAATAGGTGTCGTGCACCTGCAGGTCGAGCGGCACCGAGGCGACCATGACGCCGGTCAGGCCGCCGATCACAAAGGTGAAGATGAAGCCGAGAACGAAAAGCATGGGCGTGGCGAAGATCGGCCGGCCGCCCCAGATCGTCGCAATCCAGCAGAAGATCTGAACGCCGCTCGGAATGGCGATCATCATCGAGGAAGCGGTGAAGAAGCTCTCGCCGAGTTGCGGCAGGCCGGTAGCGAACATGTGGTGCACCCACAGGCCGAAGGAAAGAAAACCGATCGCGATCAACGACAGCACGATCCCGAGATAGCCGAACACCGGGCGGCGAACGAAGGTCGGCAGGATCGCGGAAACGAAGCCGGTCGCCGGAATGAAGATGATATAGACCTG
>NZ_RZRP01000594.1:0-3984 GCF_003997795.1 Mesorhizobium sp. M7A.F.Ca.US.005.03.2.1
TTTCTGGTCGGGTAAAGGGGCAGCCCCGGTCGGCCGCGGCAGTGTCCGCAGAAGGATTGGCCAGAAAATCCTGTCCCGCCGTAGCATGACATTGCCGCAGACCCCCAGGTCAATGAGTCTTACCCGCTTGGCGAACTGTCGTACGCGATTGTAATCTCAGAAATTGTTTATTGGAACCGGATGCCGGGCGTCGGAGGACTTTTCTGATTGCCCTGCCAGGCGTTTCCTGGATCGCCTATTTTTGCTTGTCGGCTTTGGCGTAGGCCTCGCTGAAATACGCCAGGAAGATGTCCAGCATGCCGTTTTCATGTGCCTCCTCCATGGTCCGCCATGTCGCGACATAGGCGTCCCAGGCCTGCCCCTTCTTCGATGTGAACGACGTAGGCGGGAGTTTCCTGCCGATCGCCTCGGGCGACAGGTCGTCAAGCAGTCGGGAGAGCGCAGCTTGCATGGCGGCATAGGTGGCGAATTCGTGCGTCTTCAGATCGCGGAATGCGTCCTCGATACTGCGCCTGGCATCAAGATAGCCGGCCCTGCGACGGGCGAACATGATTTCGAGGATTTCGTCGGTTCCTGGAACGAACTTCAGCGGATTGTTGTCGGCGGCGCTGATCATCGTTCGTTGTGTGCTCTTGGCCAGCATTTTCGCGGCCGCACGTGCTTTCAGCAGCAACGTCAGTTCCTCGACCACCGCCCGCAGGACCGCGCCGATTTCGGCGGCAACTTCATGCGGGTCGCGTAATTGAAGCAATTCCGGCGAAATGCCGGCTCCGATCGCGATCTCCCGCAAGACCTCGTCTCTGGTCGAAGGTAGGGGTGGGGAGTGCGGCGGAATGCGCTGCCCGGGCCGTTGCTGCGCGGGATCGAAGAAAGGTGCATGTTTAAATTCCAGCGGTCGGCCTGTCGCGGGCGGCATGTCTCGCTGCTCGGATTTGTAGCTGGGGTAGCCCGCCGTGGCGCGCTCTTCGTCGATCGATACCAAGATGACATAACGGCCGATCAGTATCCGGTCGCCATGGCCAAGCCGGTGTGGCCCGGTCATGCGCTGGCTCGATCCGTTGATGAAAGTCCCATTGCGCGAGATGTCGTGCAGCCAGAACGCGCCCGCCTCGTAGCGAACCTCGCAGTGGCGGCCCGAGATGAACTTGTCGGGATCCGGCAAGGTCCAGTCGCAAGCATCGCGTCCGATTTCGAAGCCGCGATCACGCGCCGCGTAGCTGGTCGAGGTACCAGCGGGCAAGGCGTCGACATTGTTGATTTCCAGACTGATGTGCATCCGAGATCGCCGTCGATCGTTGATCGGTACTCCGCCATTCTAGCAGCTTGCGGGTAAAACAGGACAGAAGCGTTTCAAGCCGATGAACCGGCTGGTTAATGCATGTCGCCCAAAAGTGCCCTCCGTTTGAGAAAACGACATTGCATGAAACAAGACCTGAAGGTGCAGCGCGTGAATCCGACCAACCGCGATACGGTTTGGGTTTCTGTCGCCCCATGTCCTCTTTGGCCAGCAGGAAAACATGTGGTAGGCTCAACATGGCCTGGCGTGGCGGATTTAAGAAGTTCCTGAACGGAATGCTGTTAATATAGCGGGAACTTCAAATCCATCACATTGGCGGCCGCGTCCAGGAGGGGGCTCGACCCATGCCCAATGAACGTGCCACCGTTGTCCGGACACCGGTTGGCTCCGAGCTGTTGACCTTCACGCATCTTGTCGGACGCGATGAGATCAGCCGTTGTTTTGCCTATACGGTCGGATTCGTGAGCACCGACTCCGATATCGATCCGTTGAAGATGCTGGGCGGGCCGCTCTCGATCGAAGCTGAATCTGATCCGAAACGCTGGTTCAGCGGCATCGTCTCCGAGTTCCGGCTCACCCGGCTGGAAGATCGGCTGGCCTACTATGAGGCGGTCATCAGGCCGTGGCTCTGGTTTCTCGGCAACACCACCGATTGCCGTATTTTCCAGAACAAGAGCGTCCTCGACATCGTCAAGGACATCTTCAAGAAATACGGTATCGCGGAATTCGATCTGCGCCTGCAAGGGTCCTATCCCCCGCGCGAATATTGCGTGCAGTACGACGAACCCGATCTGGATTTCGTGCAGCGGCTGCTGGAGCATGAAGGCATCCTGTATTTCTTCGAGCATGATGACGGCAAGCACACGCTTGTCCTGGCCGATGCGATGAGCAAGCTGAAGCCTGCGCCGGGCTACGAGAAAGTGCTCTATAACTTTGAAGGTCAGGGTTCGCGGCGCGATGTCGAATACATCACTGAATGGATACCGGGCAGTTCGGTGCGCCCAGGCGCGTATGCCCACACCGACTATGATTTCACGAAGCCGGGCGCCGATCTCATGGCCAAGTCGGCCCAGCCGTTCAGCCACAAGGAGGCAGCGGGCGAGAACTACCGCCAGCCCGGCGCGCATCTCGAAACGGGCCGGGGAGACAGCCTGGCCGCGATCCGGCGTGAGGAAATCCAGGCCGTCCACCAGCGCATCGCCGCCGTCGGCACCGTGCGCGGCCTCTATTCGGGCTGCACGTTCAAGCTGGATAGCTTTCCGCGCGAGGACCAGAATCAGGAGTATCTGGTGGTCAGCGCCGAATACAGACTGTTTGATCCAGGCTACAGAGCCCATGCTGACGTCGACAGCGAGAACTTCAAGGTGATCCTCGGCCTGGCGCCGACCGCCTTGCCCTATCGTCCACCACGGATCACGCCACGGCCGATCATGCGCGGGCCGCAGACGGCGACGGTGGTCGGCCCGTCCGGCGAAGAAATATTCACCGACAAATATGCGCGGGTGAAGGTGCAGTTCCATTGGGACCGTCTGGGCAAGAACGACCAGAACAGCTCCTGTTTCGTGCGAGTGTCGCAGACCTGGGCCGGCAGCGGCTGGGGCTTCATCCAGATCCCGCGCATCGGCCAGGAGGTGATCGTCGACTTCATCGAAGGCGACCCGGACCTGCCGATCATCACCGGCCGGGTCTACAACGCCTCGCAGATGCCGCCCTACGGGCTGCCGGGCAGCGCCACGCAATCGGGCTGGAAGTCCGACTCCTCCAAAGGCGGTGGCGGCTATAACGAGCTGATGTTCGAGGACAAGGCCGGCTCCGAACTGGTCAATTTCCAGGCGCAGAAGGACCATAACCTTCTGGTCAAGCACGACCGCACCAAGCTGGTGCAGCACGACCAGTCCGACCGCATCGACCACGACGCCAAGCACTCCGTCGGCCACAACCTCGACGAGGACGTCGGCAACAACAAGACGGTCAAGGTCCGCGTCGACCAGACCACCAACATCGGCAAGAACGATACCGAGACGGTGGGCGTCAACCGCTCGCTGACGGTTGGCTCGAACGAGACGATCGGCGTCGGGGCGAACTCGATGGAGACGATCGGGTCCAATCACACGCAGACCGTCGGGTTGATCCAGACGATTACCGTGGGCGCGGCGCGAGTGGATTCAGTGGGCGCAGCGGAAACCCGAAGCGTTGGCGCCGTCCAGACGAATGAGATCGGCGCATCGCGCTCGATGACGGTGGGGGCCGGACAGACTCACACCATCGGAGCGGCGGACAATTGGACAATCGCCGCCGCGCAGAGCGTGAAAATCGGCGCGGACCAGAGTTTCACCATCGGCGGCGCGCAGTCGTCGCAAATCGGCAAAGGCAGGTCGGCAAAAATCGGCGCTGACGACGCAACCGATGTCGGAGGCGGGCACGCGCTCAAGGTCGGCAAGGGCAGCGGAATCCAGATTGCGGACGACAGCTCGATCAAGGTCGGCAAGAACCTGGTAATCGAGGCGGGTGACTCGATCACACTCAGATGCGGCTCGGCGTCGATCACAATGAAAAAGGACGGCACCATTGTTGCCGACGGCAAGGACATAACGCTCAAGGGCAGCGGCAAGATTACCGTCAAGGCGGACGGCGACGTGATCGTCAAGGGAAGCACCATCAACAACAACTGAGGGCGTCATCATGGC
>NZ_RZRP01000595.1:0-3977 GCF_003997795.1 Mesorhizobium sp. M7A.F.Ca.US.005.03.2.1
GCATACCGGCCGGCGCGGCTTGGTGTAGACGTCGATGCCGATCGCGGCGAAGTGCGAAGCCGCCGATGGCCCGAGCCTGATCTCTTGTTCGTCGCGGACCAGTACGTTCTTGGCGACGAGCCGGTCGAGCATCGCCACTGCCTGCTCGCCGGCGAGGTGATCGTAGCAGACGCGCGCCACGCGCATCGCTGCATCGCGCGGACCCGGCCGCACACGCTTTGGACCGACGGCTTCCGCGACGCCTGTGATGGCTTCGATCATGCCCGCCACCTGCGGTCCGGCGAGGCCGTAATAGCGATGCCGGCCCTGGCTCGCCACCGTGAGCAGCCCACCTTCCATCAGTTTGCCCAGGTGCGAGCTGGCGGTCGGCAGCGAGACGCCGGCCTCGAGCGCCAGCTCGCTTGCCGTCAGCGCCGTGCCGCCCATCAGGGCATTTAGCATGTTTGCGCGTGCCGGGTCGCCGACCAGGCTGGCGATGCGGGCGATGTCGGGTCCTTCGCGCATAGTTCGTTCCTCATCGAAGCGTTCTTGTCAGATAATCACTATTCTCCGGTGAGATCAAGGAGACGACGATGGCCGCACGAACCGCTCTCCCCTCAGCCCCGCTCCACAGCCGTCGGTTCTTCCCGTTCGTCAGCTGGTTGCGTTCGCGGCTGCTGGCCCGCTGGTATGACCGCCATCTGCAGCGTCTCGACCTTGCCGAGATCGACGACCATCAGCTGCGCGACCTTGGCCTGACGCGGCAAGACGTGCGCCGCGAATGCGCGAAGTCCTTCTGGCAGCCCTAGCAGACCAGTCGGCACGACGTTTCGATGCCGTTCAAACTATTGACGCAGCCCCGAGGAGACCACAATGACCATCACCTGCTTCATCCGCTACGAGATCGACCCGTTCGGCAAGGCGGCCTTCGAGGAGTATGCGCGCAACTGGGGCCAGGCCATTCCGCGCTGCGGCGCCGATCTGATCGGCTATTACGCGCCGCATGAGGGCTCGGCGACGACCGCCTATGCGGCCTATAACATCGAAAGCCTGGCCGCCTACGAAGCCTATCGCGCCCGGCTTGCCGCCGATCCCGCCGGCAAGGCAAACTACGAGTTCGCCAAACGCGAGAGATTCATCCTGAAGGAGGATCGCATGTTCCTGAAACGGGCCTCAGGCCCGCACGCGAAACTGGTGCTGCCGTGATTGCCGTCATCTTCGAGGTCGAGCCGGCGGAGGGTCGGCGCGATGCCTATCTGAGCATCGCCGCGGACCTGCGTCCGCTGCTCGACGGCATTGACGGCTTTCTCTCTATCGAGCGTTTTCAGAGTCTGGCCGATCCGAACCGCATCCTGTCGCTGTCGTTCTGGCGAGATGAGGAAGCCGTGAAGGACTGGCGCAACACCGAGGAACACCGGCAGGCGCAGAAGGCCGGTCGCGGCGGCATCTTTGCCGGCTACCGATTGCGCATCGCCCATGTCGTGAGGGACTATGGGCTGACGGAAAGGGACGAGGCGCCGGCCGACAGTCGGGCGGTGAATGGGTGAGTGAGGCGGCTACTCACGCATTCCCGATCAGCACGCCGGCCGCGAACACCAGGGCGCCGCCCAGCACCACCTGGAAGGCGGCGCGCAGGAAGGGCGTCTGCATGTAGCGGTTCTGGACAAAAGCGATCGCCCACAATTCGAAGAACACCACCACCGCGGCAACCCCGGTCGCCGTCCAGAAATGCGGAATGAGATAGGGGAGTGCATGCCCGAGACCGCCCAGCGTCGTCATGATGCCGACGGTCAGACCGCGCTTGAGCGGCGAGCCGCGGCCCGACAGCTTGCCGTCGTCTGAAGCGACTTCGGTGAAGCCCATCGAAATGCCGGCGCCGATCGAGGCGGCAAGCCCGACCAGCAGCGTCTGCCAGGTGTCATGCGTGGCAAAGGCGGCAGCAAAGATCGGCGCCAGTGTGGACACCGATCCGTCCATCAGCCCGGCCAGCCCTGGTTGCACATAGGTGAGGATGAACTGGCGCTGCTCGGCGGCGGTCTCTTCGTCCTTCACTTCGCCCGGCACATGTTTCTGCTCCAGCCGCTGCGCCAGTGTCTCATGGCCCAGTTCGGCCACCGCCAGATCGTCGAGCAGTTTTCGCGTCGAGGCATCCGCCGTGCGCTTGGCAGCCTCGACATAGAAAAGGTAGGCTTGCCGCTCCATCGCCTCGGCCTGGCTGCGCACGTGCTCGATGCCGAGCGGCCGGACCAGCCAGTCGGGCTTGCGCTCGTAATAGCCCTTCACATGTTCGCGCCGGATCAGCGGAATGCGCTCGCCGAAACGCTTGCGGAAAAGCTCGATCAGCGAATCGCGATGGCCATCCTCTTCCTCGGCCATCTCCTCGAACACTTTTGCCGATTGGGGGAAGTTTTCCGTCAGGCCGTCGGCATAAGCCCGATAGATGCGACCGTCATCCTCCTCGGACGAAATGGCCAGCGCCAGGATCTCCTGTTCGGAAAGCGATTCGAAGGGGCGGCGGCCGAAGCCGAAAACACGGGAAAGCATGAGGAATTCACCCTAGTTTAGAATAGTTCTAAACTAGGGCTCAAGGTGCCTCCGGTCAATTGCGCGCTTGGGTCGCGGTCAAGAATTGTTGAAGCTCGCATGCCGGGCCGACCCCTTCATTATCAGTGAATGTTCACCTATATAATTCAACCCAGCCAGAACAAGGAACCCGCAGATGACGGCAAAACAGCCTCCGCATCCCTATGACCCAAAGCCCGTTCTCGATCTCATCGCCAGCATCGAGGCCGATCTGCAGCGCCTGAAAGGCCTGGTCGAGCAGCAGGTCGAGAAATTCGACCCCGCCAATCCGCACAACAAGGCGCCGGACGGCAAACTGACCGAGGAAGGCGTCGAGTGCTGCTACCGCATGTTCGACGAGGGCAAGTCGCGCTATTCGGTCGCCCAGCAGATGAAGATATCCTTTGCCGCCGCCAGCCACCGCTTCAACAACTGGCGCAAGCTGGGCGGGAGCAAGAGGCAGAGGACGCTGTTGGGGTGAAACTCGTGAGACGGCGGCGGGACGGCGCCCCCCTCTGTCCTGCCGGACATCTCCCCCACGAGGGGGAGATTGTCAGCTTCATTAGGTGTGCCCCTTCTTCAACGTTGGAAATTGGCGAAAGCGGATACTCAGCCGATCTCCCCACCCGTGGGGAGATGTCCGGCAGGCCAGAGGGGGGCGTGCAGCCGAGGCGTTGGCGACCGCCTCGCTAAACCTTGTAACGGTCACATTTTTCCCATGGTGCGCCGCCTCCCTTTGCGGGCATCATGGAAAGACCCCTGTCCACTGGACCTCACATGACCGCCACCACCCCTCCCGGCATCGCCGACATCCACGCCGCCGCCGCGCGTCTCGCCGGCCTGATCGTCGAAACCCCGTTGATCGAATCGCAGGAGCTGAACAAGCGCTTCGGCGGCCGCATCCTGTTCAAGCCGGAGACGCTGCAGCGTACCGGCTCGTTCAAGTTCCGTGGTGCCTACAACAAGCTGTCGTCGCTGAGCGACGAAGAACGCAGCCAGGGCGTCGTCGCCTTCTCGTCGGGCAATCATGCGCAGGGTGTCGCCGCTTCGGCCGCGATGTTCGGCGTCAAGGCGGTCATCGCCATGCCTTCAGACGCGCCGGCGATGAAGATCGCTAACGTCCGCAAGATGGGGGCGGAGGTGGTGCCGTTCGACCGCTTTCGCGACGACCGCATGAGCGTGGTTCGCCCTTACGTGGAAAGAGGCATGGTGCTGGTGCCACCCTTCGACGACCCGGCCATCATTGCGGGCCAAGGCACGATCGGCCTCGAATTGATGCGCCAGGCAAAAGCGCTTGGCGTCGACCTCGACGCGGTCGTCATTCCCTGCGGCGGCGGCGGCCTGACCAGCGGCATTTCGGTTGCCGTCAAGGACGCCTCGCCCAACACTCCGGCCGGGGCGGTGGCGACCGAGCATTCCGACGACACCCGGCGGCC
>NZ_RZRP01000596.1:0-3975 GCF_003997795.1 Mesorhizobium sp. M7A.F.Ca.US.005.03.2.1
TCGTCTTCGGCCGCAACGAGAAGTTCGGCGCCACGCAAGCGTGGTCGCGGTTGAAACCGTTCCAGCCTGATATCGAAGCCAGGCTGAAGCTCAGGCCGGAACAGAGTTGCGAGGATCTCGGCATCAATTCGATGTGGCGGGTGAACTGCTATGCCGAGGACAACTGGCCAGCCATGGCCGACTGGCTGGTGACCGAATGTTCGCGCTTCGAGCGCGCGGTAACCGAAGTCCTGAGGCAGGGATAGACATCCGGTGTTGCCAGAGGGTATCGGCTCCTTTTTCCGCTCACGCTGGCAAGGCCAGGTGCCGCTCGACCGGCTGTTCTGGCGCGACCTTGTTCTTGTCGGCACGGCGCTCAACGTCGCATCTCTGGTGGCCGCGATCGTCCTGCTCGGACTGAAGCTGCCGCTCGCGCTGGTTCTGGCGGTGCATTTCGCACCGGTGCCCTACAACCTCTTTCTGACCTTTTCCGTATGGCGAACCACGGAAAAGGCCAGTGGCGCCAAGGCCTCGCTGATGACGCTCGGCGCCACATTATGGCTAATCCTGACGGTCGTGGTCTGAGAGCGGACACGGGCGCCCACCGCGTTCGCCGGGTTCGGCCGGGGGGCAATGAAAAGGGCGGCCGCAGCCGCCCTTTTCATTCATTCAATCGAATTTCGGTTCAGGCCGCCGGCTCGAATTTCAGCGCCACGCCGTTGATGCAATAGCGCAGGCCAGTCGGCGGCGGGCCGTCCTCGAAAACATGGCCGAGATGGCTGCCGCAGCGGGCGCAATGGCATTCGGTGCGAACCATGCCGTAGCTGCGGTCGACGGTGTTTTCGACCGAACCCGGCACCGGGTCGTTGAAGCTCGGCCAGCCGGTGCCGCTCTCGAACTTCAACTTGGATTCAAACAAAGGCTGGTCGCAGCCGACGCAGGAAAAGGTGCCGGCGCGCTTCTCGTAGAGCAAAGCGCAGCTTCCCGGCCGCTCGGTGCCGTGGCCGCGCATGACGGCATACTGCTCCGGCGTCAGCCGGGCGCGCCATTCGGCGTCGGTGCGGGTTACAGGGTAGGTGTGGGTGTCCATGTGATCTCCTCAGCCTTGCCGGCTCGCTACTACAGCGCCGCGCGCCCATCGGACGCGCAAAGGACGCTGTAGTACTTTGGTTTTGCGCATAATCCTTTCCGAACCGGAGGTTCGGGATCATGCGCGGATTGCAACCTCATATTCGCACCAAGATAGGCATTTGTTACGCGATTTGCCCGCATTTTCGATCGTGATCTTTATGCGATCGCCCTGAGATAGCGATCGACCGAAGCAGCCAACGCCGCTTTTGCGCCCCCGATGACATTCTGGTTCCACCATGCACCATAGATATGGTCGAACGCGAATGGCTCCAGTGCCGCCGCGATGCGGCGCACGGCCGCTGCATTGAGCGGAATGTAGTTCGGATAGCTGTACATGAAGCTGACATGGCGGCGCGTCGGCGTCACCTGCAAGATATCGCCGGCCAGCAAGACGTCGCCGACATCGCGTTTCCAGTGCAGCACCTGACCGCCGGCAAAGTGGCCGCCGCAGCGGATGAGCGTCAGCGAAGGGTTTATGGCCAGCGTCTCGCCTTCCCAACTGACGATCGCCTTGTGCGGTCGCATGATCCATTGGCGGTCGTCGGCATGGAGATAAATCGGCACGCCGCCAAACGCCTCGCTCCAACTGGCCATCACCGAATAATAGTGGCAGTGCGAGATGGCGATCGCCGCCAGGCCACCGCGGCGGTTGATCTCGGCCACCGCCTCGTCGCTGACCATCGAAACGCAGTCCCACAGCACGTTGCCGTGTGGCGTCTGCGCCAGCAGCGCCCGTTGGCCGATGGCGAAGCGCGGCTCGATGCCGAAGGCGAGAACGCCGGCATCGTCCTTCATCACAAGCCGGTGCCCTTCGGCAAGTTCCTCCGGCGTGATCCACGCTTGGCCCTCCCAGCGCACATATTGGCGCTCGTCCTCGCAGATCGGGCAATGTTCTGGCGGCGTCTCTGTCGCCGCGAACTGGACGCCGCATTGCAGGCAGAGGAAGCAGGTCATCGGATCTCCTGTCGGTCTTTCAGTGCTTTCTTGAAAGCTGCTTGGTCGCGCCCTCAAGCCCGGCCAGCGTCAGCGGGAACATGCGGCCGCCGAAGATGTCGCGGATCATCGCAATCGAATGGGTGTAGCCCCAGTTCTTGGGGTCTTCGGGGTTCAGCCATACCGCGTTCGGCCATTGCTGCAGCAGACGGCCGAGCCAGACGCTGCCCGCCTCCGGATTCCAGTGCTCGACCGAACCGCCGGGGTGAGCGATCTCGTAAGGGCTCATCGAGGCGTCGCCGACGACGATCACCTTGTAGTCCGGCCCATATTTGTGGAGCAGGTCGAAGGTCGGAATCACCTCGGCATGCCTGCGGCGATTGTCCTTCCACACGCCCTCATAGAGGCAGTTGTGGAAATAGAAATATTCGAGCTGGCGGAATTCGGCGCGGGCGGCCGAGAACAGCTCCTCGACGCTTTTGATGTGGTCGTCCATCGAGCCGCCGACATCGAAGAACATCAACAGCTTCACCGCGTTGCGCCGCTCTGGCCGCGTCTGCACGTCGAGATAGCCGTGTTCGGCCGTGGCGTGAATGGTGCCGGGCAGGTCGAACTCCTCCTCGGCACCCTCGCGCACCCAGCGACGCAGGCGTTTCAGTGCGATCTTGATGTTGCGGGTGCCGAGTTCGACGGCATCGTCAAAATTCCTGAACTCGCGTTTGTCCCAGACCTTCACCGCGCGGCGGCTGCGGCTTTCATGCTGGCCGATGCGCACGCCTTCGGGATTGTAGCAATAGGCGCCGAAAGGCGAGGTGCCGCCGGTGCCGATCCATTTCGAGCCGCCCTGGTGACGGCCTTTTTGCTCCTGCAGCCGCTGTTTCAATGTCTCCATCAGTTTCTCGAAACCGCCGAGCGCTTCGACCAGTTTTTTCTCCTCGTCGGTCAGGTGCTTTTCGGCGAGACGGCGCAACCATTCCTCGGGGATGTTGGCGATATCGACTGCATCCGGCCCGCCCAGTGCTTCGATGCCCTTGAAGACATGCGCGAACACCTGGTCGAAGCGGTCGATATGGCGCTCGTCCTTCACTAGGGCGGCGCGGGCGAGGTAATAAAAACCTTCGACGTCGTAGTCGACCAGCCCGGCTTCCAGACCCTCCAGCAGCGACAGATATTCCCTGAGCGAGACGGGAACGCGTGCTGCCTTCAGTTCGAGGAAGAAGGGGATGAACATGGCCGGTTACAGCAAATCATACTCGATGAAGCCCGTGCGGCGGGCGACGTGGTCGTAAAGCTTGCGCGCGGTGGCGTTGGTCTCGTGCGTCATCCAGTAGACATTCTTGACGCCGATCTTTGCCGCCTCTTCCTTCACTGCGTTGATAAGGGCGGCGCCGATCTCCTTGCCGCGCACATCCGGGTCGGCGAACAAATCCTGCAGATAGCAGTTGTTTTTCTCCGACCAGCCGGAGCGGTGGTACAGGTAGTGCGTGAGACCGACCGCCTTGCCGTCCAGTGTGGCGATGAAGCCTTTTGGCTCGAATTCGCCCGGAGTGAACAGCCGCTTCCAGGTGACGGCGTAGACCTCTTCCGGCAGCTTCGTCTCATAGAAGGTGAGATAGTCGGTCCACAGGCGCCGCCAATCGGCGTGGTCGGACTGCGCGAGCGGGCGGACGATTATCTCGGACATTTCGTTCCCTCTGAAGTCTGGAACCCGATCCATACCAATAGAATCGGGATCAGGAACACCCTTGCCTATTCGGCAGGCGAATTATATTCGCGAAAAGCGGTCGCGAGCATGTGCAGCGCCTCCCGCGCCCGCGGCGGCAGAGCGTGCGACTGCAAAACGATCTCGGACGGGGGAATTGGTGGCAGGCCGAGTTTGCGGCCCACCTCGATCAAGCCCGGGGGCACAACCCGGTAAGCGAGGGCGGAAAG
>NZ_RZRP01000597.1:0-3974 GCF_003997795.1 Mesorhizobium sp. M7A.F.Ca.US.005.03.2.1
GCCTGCGGCCACAAAGATGATCGTGCCGTCGAATGTTTTTCGTCGCAGCCGGAAGAACCAGAACAACCCGGCGCCGGCGTAGGCAATCATCGGAACGATCTCTGGTATCCCAACAATGGGCAGCACGTCCTCATGGATCAACAACAGGTCATCGAGGCCCAGGAGGAGGGTAAGGCCGCCGAGAAACGTGCAATCCCATCGGCGCGTGAGCAGGCCAGCAAACAGGGTCGCGGCGCCGGAGCCGATCCATAGCGAAGCACCCAGGGACGAAATCCACCCCGTATAGAAACCGACTCCGGCGGCTGCGGATGGATCTCGATAAAAGATCCACGCGTCCAGACCACGAATTTGCGCGACGAACAGCGCGGCCAAGAGCATCGCAACGTTGATCGCCGCCGCCGCCAACACGACCAAGCGCCAGGCTATTGTCCATTCGCCGCCATGCTTTGTGTTCGGCGCGCTGTTCTCTGGCATTTGCTATTCTCATAGAGGACTGAGAGGAACTCCATTGGAATCAAAGATCAAGAAGTGCTGACCTATGCCTAATCCAGTACGATGGCTGCCAGCTCTGCCGCGCCGAGAACTCCGCCTGCATTGTGCCGGTGGTCAGCATCGAACGGTTGCAGCGCTTCGCTCCACCGAACCCATTGTACCATGGCGCCGATGTTCAGGGGAGGCCGGCCTGCAAATGCCCGACCTGAATCCCAGCACGCTTCGAAGCGCGTCCAAATAAATTCGAACTCAAACGGCGCGCTTCACGTCTTCACGCATGTCGTTGCCCCAGGGCTGCTGCGCTGACAGGCTTATCCGGCAGATGGGGATGGTCGCGGCGGCGTGTCGCCAGCATCCGTTGCGCCGCTTCGATGATTGTCGGCGCCGGGACATCGGCGACCAGGCCGGTCGGGCTGGCATGGCGGGTCGCGATCACGTCCACGCAGTTCGAAAGCGGCCTCCAACGGGCCATGTTGGCGCCGCCATTGAGGATAACCATCGGCGTCATCACCGTTGCCATGAGATGTGCGGTACCGCCTTCGGCGCCGATGTAAAGATCGGCAAACTCGCCGAGCGCCAGCAAAATGTCACCGATATCGACACCTCCGATCGCGGCGGAATCGACAAGCCGCAGCTTCGGCACGCGCTGAGCCAGCTCAGCCATATCGGGACCGTCGCCGGGGGTTCTCACATAGAGAAGGTTCGCCCCGTCGGCGATCAGGCTGTCGGCGATTGCGGCAACCTGATCCGCCGACATGCGCTTGCTGGCGCTGCCATGCGCCGCGATAATGATCAAGGGAGCATGCTTGCCGTCCGCAAGGCTCCTGGCCGCCGCTCGTGCGGCCGGGCTAGGCTCCAGCCGATGATCGAAAGGCAGCCGCTTGCCGGCAAGGCGTTCGATGAGGCGATGGTAGCGCCAGGCATTGTGCCCGGGTCGTGCTTCAGGCCTGTGACCCAGGCGCCAGGAAAGGGCGAAAGCCGGAAAGTTTGCCTCATAGGCAATGCCGCGGCCGAGCAGTGATGCCGAGGCTTGAAGCAGCCAACGCGCCGAGATGCGGAAATCGACGACGGCCAATCGCCCCTTGCCCTTGCTGTGACCGGCGATCAGGCGCGCCAGGGGCGTCCGCACATTGATCGCATCGACCAAATGGCCGGCATGGCGATTGAGGCTATGTTCAAGGGACGACGACCGGGTGGTTCCGTAGACGATGAAACTGTCGGGGAATGCCGTTCTGGCGGCGCGCAATGCCGGAATCCGGATCAGTCCGTCGCCGAACGCGTCATTGCGGGAATACAAGATAATGGTCTCGTACCGCCCTGATGGCATGGCTCGCTCCCCCCAGGAGCCTGGTGGTGATGGCGCCTGCTGCGCCGGCCGCCTTCGAGGTGCTTTAGGATTTCACCTCTTGCCTGTCAACGGAGCCTTGCCGCTGGATCCGGGCGTCCGGATGGCGCGCAGTGCGCCACGACCAGTTCATCGCTGTCGTTGAAAACACTTCTCCCTTCGGCTGCGAAGCCAGCAGCTTCGTGGGTACGCTAGATTTAGCCGGAGAAGCGCGGCGCCAGTTCCTCGATGCGGCGGATCATCGCCTGAAATTCCTCGGAGATGCGCTGGTGCAGCTTGACCGCGACCTCGGGGTATTCCTCCAGGATGCGGTGGAACATCTTGCGGCTGAGCCGCATCACTTCCGAATCGATCTCGGCCGACGCGCTGGTCAGCCGGTTGGTGTCGGCGATCAATGCCAGTTCGCTCAGGATCGTGCCGGGGCCTGCCGTGCCTATCGGGATGCGTTCGCCATTCTGCTCCCGGTAGAGCACGATGCGCCCGCTGACAACGATATAGGCGGAATCGGCCTCGTCGTCCTCGCGATAAAGCTTGTGGTTGGCAATCAGCCTGGTGTTCTCGGCGCCAAAGGCGAGCAGGCGCAGTTGTTCCTGCGTGAAGCCCTCGAAGAGCCTCACGGCGGACAGAACGCGGATGTCGTCATCCAGCGCCATCTAGCTATGTCCCCGAACCGACAGTCCGACTCCTCCTCTGCGAGTTCGATCCAAACCACCCTCCAACTGGATCGTACCCGAAAGCGGCCCCGCCCGGCCGCTCATTGGATAATGAAAATGTTTAAGGAACCAGCTTGTAGCCGCCGCTTTCTGTCACAAGAATTTCCGCATTGGAAGGATCGCGCTCGATCTTCTGGCGCAGCCGGTAGACATGGGTTTCCAGCGTGTGCGTGGTGACGCCGGAATTGTAGCCCCACACCTCCTCGAGCAGCACGTCGCGCGTCACCACCTTCTGGTCGGCGCGATAGAGATATTTGATGATCGAGGCCTCCTTCTCCGTCAGCCGCACCTTGCCGCCGCGCGGGTCGAGCAGCAGTTTCTGGCTGGGCTTGAAAGTATAGGGCCCGACCGAGAAGGTGGCATCCTCGCTCTGCTCATGCTGGCGCAACTGCGCCCGAATGCGCGCCAGCAGCACGGCGAAGCGGAACGGCTTCGTCACATAGTCGTTGGCGCCGGCCTCGAGACCAAGAATCGTATCCGAATCGGTGTCGTGACCGGTCAGCATGATGATGGGCGCCTTGTAGCCGCCCTTGCGCAGGATCTTCACCGCTTCGCGGCCATCCATGTCGGGCAGCCCGACATCCATGATGAGCAGATCGATGAGGCCGCCGCGCGCTGCGGCGACACCTTTTGCCGCAGTCGATTCCTGCAGCACGTCGAATTCCTCGTAAAGGGATAATTGCTCGACCAGCGTGCCGCGCAGGTCATCATCGTCGTCGACGATCAGTATGGTGCGTGAAGTCATGGATCAATCCGTTGTTTTGAAAAGAAAATTCAGTTGACCGCTGCCTGTTTATGCGGAAGCTGACCGGCGTAACAGCCGTTCACAGTGATTTGTTCCGTGGCACGATCATACAAGAAAAAACACGATCGCAATGCAGCCGGCGCAATTTTGCGAAAAGGGCTGCGTGTGCTGACCGTGCGGGCGAGGCCTGGGCATCCAAGCCAGGGCCTGCTGCAGGCCGGGAAAACGGTGTTTGCCTGTGCGCTGGGGCGCGGTGGCATCTCGGCCGACAAGCGCGAAGGCGATGGCGCCACGCCGCTGGCCGCGATGCGGATCCTGTCGGGGTATTTCCGGGGGGATCAGTTCTCCAGCGGCCGCAGGACCCGGCTGGCGATGACGCCGATCGGGCCCGATCTGGGCTGGTGCGAAGTGCCTGACGACCGCAACTACAACAGGCCGGTCAGGATTCCCTATGGCGCCAGCCACGAACGCATGCGGCGCGACGACAGGCTCTACGACGCCTGCCTGGTGCTCGACTGGAACCTGTCGCCGCGCCGGCGCGGACGCGGCAGCGCCATCTTCTTCCATCTGGCGCGCCCCGGCTTCACGCCGACGCAAGGCTGTGTGGCTGTCACGGCGCAAACCATGGCGCGGCTGCTGCCGCTGCTGTCGGACCGGACGGTGGTGAGGGTGGTAAGAT
>NZ_RZRP01000598.1:0-3964 GCF_003997795.1 Mesorhizobium sp. M7A.F.Ca.US.005.03.2.1
CTCGAAGGCTCGAAGGTTCGCGAGGTCGAGGACCGCCAGCGCGCCGCCGAGGATGCCAAGCGTCGCGCCGAGGACGAAGAGCGCCGCAAGCGCGAACGCGATGAATCCGCGCGCCGCCAGGCCGAGGAAGAAGCACGGTTGCAGACCGAGGCCGAATCCCGCCGTCGGGCCGAGGAAGAGGCGCGTCGCCGCGCGCCATTGGCTGCCGAACTGGCAACAGTCGATGACGAGGAAGTGGCCAAGCCGAAGCGGGTTGGCGCCGGCGCACCGGTGCGCCGTCCGGTCACGCCTGAAGCGGCGCGTCCGGCCAAGCCGACCAAGAGCGAGGAAGATCGCCGCCGTGGCAAGCTGACGCTGAATTCGGCATTGTCCGACGAAGATGCGCGAGCCCGTTCGCTGTCGTCGATGCGTCGCCGCCAGGAAAAATTCAAGCGCGCGATGCACAATGAGCCGCGCGAGAAAGTCATGCGCGAAGTGATCCTGCCAGAGACCATCACCATCCAGGAACTGGCGCAACGCATGTCCGAGCGCGCGGTCGACCTGGTCAAGTTCTTCATGAAGCAGGGCCAGATCCTGAAGCCGGGCGACGTCATCGACGCCGACACGGCCGAGCTGGTCGCCACCGAATTCGGCCACACGGTCCGCCGCGTCGCCGAGTCCGACATCGAGGAAGGCCTGTTCAACATCGCCGACAATGCCGAGGACCTGGTTTCGCGTCCGCCGGTCGTGACGATCATGGGTCACGTCGATCATGGCAAGACCTCGCTGCTCGACGCGATCCGCAACGCCAATGTCGTCTCCGGCGAAGCCGGCGGCATCACCCAGCATATCGGCGCCTACCAGGTTGAGAAGAATGGTCACAAGATCACCTTCATCGACACGCCCGGCCACGCCGCCTTCACGGCGATGCGTGCTCGTGGCGCCCAGGCGACCGATATTGCCATCCTGGTGGTTGCGGCCGATGACAGCGTCATGCCGCAGACGATCGAATCGATCAGCCATGCCAAGGCGGCCGGCGTTCCGATCATCGTGGCGATCAACAAGATCGACAAGCATGATGCCGATCCGCAGAAGGTGCGCTCCGAACTGCTGCGCCACGAGGTTTTCGTCGAATCCATGGGCGGTGAAGTTCTGGACGTCGAAGTGTCGGCGACCAAGGGCACCAATCTCGACAAACTGCTCGAGGCGATCCTGCTGCAGGCCGAAATTCTCGACCTGAAGGCCAATCCGGACCGTACCGCCGAAGGCGTCGTCATCGAGGCCCAGCTCGACAAGGGCCGTGGTCCCGTTGCCACCGTGCTGGTGCAGACCGGCACGCTGATGCCGGGCGACATCCTCGTTGCCGGCAATGAATGGGGCCGGGTGCGTGCGCTGGTCAACGATCGTGGCGTGCAGATCAAGGAAGCGCCGCCGGCGATGCCGGTAGAAGTGCTTGGCTTGCAGGGCACCCCGCAGGCCGGCGATCGCTTCGCCGTGGTCAATAACGAGGCCCGTGCCCGCGAGATCACCGAATACCGCCAGCGTCTGGCGCGCGAGAAGGCGGTTGCCAAGCATGCCGGCCAGCGCGGTTCGCTCGAGCAGATGATGTCGCAATTGCAGACAAGCGGGCTGAAGGAATTCCCGTTGGTCATCAAGGGCGACGTGCAGGGCTCGATCGAGGCGATCAACGCCGCACTCGATAAGCTCGGCACCGACGAGGTTCGTGCACGCATCGTCCATGCCGGCGCCGGCGCCATTACCGAAAGCGACGTGTCGCTGGCCGAGACTTCGGGTGCCGCGATCATCGGCTTCAACGTCCGCGCCAACGTCCAGGCACGTGCCGCTGCTGCGGCGGCTGGCATCGAGATCCGCTACTACTCGATCATCTACAACCTTGTGGATGACGTGAAGGCGGCTCTGTCGGGCCTGCTGTCGCCGGAACGTCGCGAGACCTTCATCGGCAATGCGCAGATCCTCGAAATCTTCGACATCACCAAGGTCGGCAAGATCGCCGGCTGCCGTGTCACCGAAGGCAAGGTCGAGCGTGGTGCGGGCGTGCGCCTGATCCGCGACAACGTCGTCATCCACGAAGGCACGCTGAAGACGCTGAAGCGCTTCAAGGACGAAGTTTCGGAAGTCCCCGGCGGCCAGGAGTGCGGCATGGCCTTCCAGAACTACGAGGACATGCGCGTCGGCGACGTCATCGAGTGCTTCCGCGTCGAGATGGTGACCCGGACACTCTGAGTTCGAATGACTTGTCCATACCGGGCGGTGGTCGAAAGGCCGCCGCCCCAAGTCTATTGAGAATGCCCATATGAGACATGCGGCACGGTTCCATCCCGCGCCTCACGCTTTCAGGATTGAGAAAAATGCCCCGTCCAACCGCATCCAGCCCATCCCAGCGCATGCTGCGCGTCGCCGAACAGGTGCGCCATGCGCTATCCGAAACCCTGCAGCGCGGCGAGATCATCGATCCGCTGATCGAGAACACCGTGGTGTCGGTCTCGGAAGTGCGCATGTCGCCCGATTTGAAGGTCGCTACCGCTTTCGTCTCGCCGCTCGGCGCCAAAGATGCCGATGCGGTGGTCGAGGCGTTGAACAAGCATGCGAAATTCGTCCGTGGCCGTGTCTCCGGCGCGCTGCGGCAGATGAAGTTCATGCCTGAGTTCCGCTTCAAGCTCGATACCTCCTTCGACAATTTTGCCAGGATCAACGACCTCTTGAAATCGCCGGAAGTGGCGCGCGATCTGGGTCCTGAGGACCAGGAAAACGCGGACCAGGACAAAGACGACAACAAGGACACCGAATAGTGGCGCGTCGCGGCAAGAAGAAGGGCCGGCCGATCTCGGGCTGGCTGATCCTGGACAAGCCGGTCGGCATGGGCTCGACCGAAGCCGTCTCCAAGATCAAATGGCTGTTCCAGGCGGAAAAGGCCGGCCATGCAGGCACGCTCGACCCGCTGGCATCCGGCATGCTGCCGATCGCGCTTGGCGAGGCTACCAAGACCGTGCCTTACGTGCAGGACGGCGCCAAAATCTATCGCTTCACCGTTGCCTGGGGACAGGAGCGTTCGACCGATGACCTCGAAGGTCCGGTGACGAAAGAATCCGACCTGCGTCCGTCGGAAGCCCAACTGCTCGCCCTGCTGCCGAAATACACCGGCGTCATCATGCAGACGCCGCCGCAATTCTCGGCCATCAAGATCGCAGGCGAGCGCGCCTATGATCTGGCCCGCGACGGCGCGACGGTCGACATACCCGCGCGCGAGATCGAGATCGGCCGTCTGGACGTTGTCGAGCATGGCGCCGACCATACTGTTTTCGAGGTCGAGTGCGGCAAGGGCACCTATGTGCGCTCGCTGGCCCGCGACATGGGCCGCGACATCGGCTGCTTCGGTCACATCTCCGAATTGCGCCGGGTCGAGGTCGAGCCGTTCACCTCGGAAGACTTCGTCACCATCGCCGAACTGGAAGCCGCCCGTTTCGGTGTGGAGGAGGTCGACAGCTCGGACACGACAGAAGCCGCTGACAAGGCAGAGGCTGCCGACAAGGTGGAAGCGCCAATCGACTTCGACGCCATCGATGCGCTTCTGGTCGACACATCGGCTGCCCTCGATTGCCTGCCGCAGATCGCCATCAGCGATGACGCGGCAACCAAGATCCGCCTCGGCAACCCGGTCATCATCCGCGGCCGCGACGCACCGGTGGAAGCCGAAGAAGCCTGCGCCACGGCGCGCGGCAAGCTGGTCGCCATCGGTGCCATTGAGCAAGGCATGTTCAAGCCCAAGCGGGTCTTTGCCGGTTGATTCCTGTCGTCTAATGTCGAGGCGAGGACTCGCACGAGGGGAATATGGCAAAGGCTGAGACCGTGAAGACGCGGGCACCGGCGAAAACGCGGCGGCCGCCGGTCGGTGCGTCGCCCGGCACGCTGATCGCCGACCCGTCGGCGCGTCGCTCGGAACTGCGTCTGACGCTGATCTCGCCCG
>NZ_RZRP01000599.1:0-3957 GCF_003997795.1 Mesorhizobium sp. M7A.F.Ca.US.005.03.2.1
CTCGCCGGCTTTGACCGTCACGTTGCCTTCTTTCGAACTGTTGTCGGATTTCTCCGAGACGACGGCATAGTCGCCCGCCGGGATCGCTGCCTGGTACTTCTGGTCGAATGCATAGCCAAGCGACTTGCGGTTGCCGTTGATGTCCTTTTTGGCCTCGAAAATCTCGATCTTCGAGGCTCCCGGCGCGGTGATCGCCAGCACGCCGGCATTCATTGCGATTTTCAGATCCTGAAATTCGCCGACCTTGACGGTGAACGGCTGCTCGACAACGGCGAGATCAACCGTCGCAATCAAGACATAGTCATCGGCCGGCAGATCGAATTTGCTGTCGGGTCCGTAGGCATAGGTCACCTCGTCCCTGGTTCCATCGATCTTCTTTTTTGCCTTGAGCACCTTGAAGCCGATGCCTGAACCGTCCGCCTTGTCGCCGCCGGCAGCATAATAAGCATTGGCAACGACATGGCCGACACCGACAATCATGTCCTTTTCCACGGTCTTGCCGGCAGCCAGCGGAATCGTTTCGGTAGCCACGCCCTGGCCGATCGTGACCGTCACTTTCTCGTCGCCGGCCGGCAACACGGCTTTCGTGGTCCCATAGAAGGTGGCGGGCATGTCAGCACCCGGATAATCGATGACGATGGCCGCGCCATCGACGACATCTGCCCCCTCGCTCGGTCGCGGATGGATGATGAGCGTGCCGGCATTCAAGTTGAAGAGAGGCGCGTAGACTTGGCCCGCCTCGATCTTGACTTTCTGCTCGGTCTTGGCCTGGCCGTCGCTGGCCACGACGATATAGTCGCCCGGTTCCAGATTGGCCTTGTAGGCGCCGTATTCGGTGCTGACGTAGTCGCCGCGCGTACCGTCGGGTTTCGCCTTGTAGATCTCCCAGGCGTTGCCGTCAGTGACGGAATCGCCGCCCTCGGCAAGCACCGCTATCGGCAGGAAATTGAAGTCCGGTTTGGCCGGCTCGGGCGCGGGTGCCGGCGCAGGTGCCGGAGCCGGTTCAGGAGCCGGCGCTGGTGCTGCCACGGTCTCGGCAAGCGCCTCCTGCAGCGCCTTCTCGTCGGAGGCCTGGATGTATTTGCCGCCGGTGTTGTCGGCGAGGCAGGCGATCTGCTTGCCCTCGTCGGCGGTGAGGCCGAAGCCGACGACATCGGCGGTGAAGTCGACGCCGGATGCCTCGAGCTCCTTGCCAAGCGCGCAGGGGTCGCCGCCGCATGTTTCGAGCCCGTCGGTGATAAGCACGACGGTCGCCTTGTCCTCGGTGTATTTCAGCGCCTCGGCCGCCTGTTTGACCGCCGCCGTCAGCGGCGTCTTGCCGAGGAATTTCAGGCTGTCGGCGGCGGCCGAAATGGCGCTGCCCGAACCTGCCTGCGGCGGCACGATCAGCTGGATGTCGTCGCAGCTGCCCTTTTCACGGTGGCCATAGGCCATGAAGCCGATCTCGTCGTCGGTGGGGACCGATTGAAGCACGGTTCGAAGCGACTCGCGGGCGATTTCGAGCTTGGGCTTGCCGTCGATCTGCGCCCACATCGAGCCGGAGGCATCGAGAATGATGATGACCTTGTTTGCGGCGAAGCCGAACGTCGTCATCGACAAAAGGAGGATCGCCGCAGCGACGCCCCGTGCAAGTCCCGCCATCGAAATCTCCTAAATCCGCCCCTGATCCGGGCGGCAAGCTATTTGACGCGGCGCCGGGACACAAGTCCGGGCGCCCGGTGCGCAGGGCTGCGGACCCAGCTTAACAAAAGTCCTGACGGCGGCCAGTTCGGCGGGGTCGGCAGCCTTTTCCCCGGCAATAGGAATTTTTTCTTGACACCATGACCTCAGCTAAGGTACATATTTGGCTATGGTGCTGATTTGCGCCGGTGACCCGCCGCAATAGGCGGGTTTTTCGTTTGATGCACCCGTCAACCTACGCGCGGCGAAGGCTCCGAAAGAACCCATTAACCCGAATTCATAGCCCTGGCCCGATGCGCGGGGCCGAATGCCGAACTCTCAACGAAAACGAAAACCAGCTTAGTAAGTCGTGCGGCGTTCTTCCGAAGGCGGCCTGCCGAATTGCAGCCGATAGCTCTGGGCGAAGTAGGAATGCGAGGTGAAGCCCGTCGCGATCGCCACGTCGAGGATCGGCATGTTGGTCTGGCGCAGCAGTTCGCGCGCCCGCTCCAGCCGCAGCCGCATGTAATAGCGGCCGGGCGTGACGCTGAGATGGCGCAGGAACAGGCGCTCGACCTGGCGCACCGAAAGGCCGGCGGATTTGGCCAGCTGTACCGCCGAAAGCGGCTCGTCGAGGTGGTCGGCCATCAGTTCGACGATGCGCCTGAGCTTCTCCGACTTGCCGGTCAGGTCGCGTTCGGGTCCGACGCGCTGACGGTCGCCGGCCGAGCGGATGCGTTCGTGCTGGAACTGGTTGGCGACGCCATTGGCGAGGTTCGAGCCGAAATCGCCGCGCACGATCTCCAGCATCAGGTCGATCGAAGTGGTGCCGCCGGCACAGGTGTAGCGCTTGCGATCGATCTCGAAGACGTTGCCAGTGCAGTTGATGTCGGGGAATCGCTCGACGAAGCCGGCACGGTTTTCCCAATGGATGGTGCAGCGATAGCCTTCGAGCTGGCCGGCCTCGGCCAGCAGGTAGGACCCGACCGACAGGGCACCCAGCGCATTGCCGCGCCGGCCCCAGCTTCGCAAAGCCGCCAGCACCTTGCTCTTGCCGGGGAATTCGGTCGTCAGCCCGACCGAGACGAAAAGGATATCGACCGGCGGCAGGTCGGCAACGGCGTAGTCGATCTTGAGCGGCAGGCCATTGGAAGCCATCACCGGATCGCCATCGGCCGACACCGTGGTCCAACCGTAGAAGTCGCGGCCAAGCAACCGGTTCGCCGACCGGAACGTATCGATCGCGGCAGCCAGCGAGAACATGGAGAACTTGTCTACCAGCAGGAATGCGAACTGCCGGCCGCCTTGAACGGGGTCAGTCATGACCGGCCGTTCTGAGGGAACACTGGGGTTCGGCAAAGCTGCAGCTTTCTGGCGGGTCAGAAGGACGGCCGTTTCAATCCGGCCGCAAGGTAGGCGGAGGCTAACGTATTGGCCATCAGCATGGCAATGGTCATGGGGCCGACACCGCCGGGCACCGGTGTGATGGCGCTGGCGGCCCTGGCCGCTTCGGCATAGGCGACATCGCCGACGAGGCGGGACTTGCCCTCGCCCTTTTCCGGCGCCGGGATGCGGTTGATGCCGACATCGATGACGGTGGCGCCTGGCTTCACCCAATCACCCCTGATCATCTCCGGCCTGCCGACGGCCGCGACAAGGATATCGGCGGTGCGGGCCAAGGCCGGCAGATCCCTGGTGCGGCTGTGGGCGATGGTGACGGTGCAGTTGGCGGCAAGCAGCAGGTTGGCCATCGGCTTGCCGACGATGTTGGAGCGGCCGACGACGACGGCGTTGAGGCCGGACAGGTCCTTGCCGCGCACCCGCTCGATCAGAAGCATCGAGCCGGCCGGCGTGCAAGGCACGAACGCTGTTTCGAGTTCACCGGTGCCGAGCTTGCCGACATTGATGAAGTGGAAGCCGTCGACATCCTTTTCCGGCGCGATGGTCTGGATGATCTTGCCGGCGTCAATGTGGGCCGGCAGAGGAAGCTGCACGAGGATGCCATTGATGGCCGGATCGGCGTTGAGGTCGCCGATGATCTTCAGCAATGCCTCTTCGGAGGTTTCGGCCGGCAGCGTATGCTGGACGGAATGAAAGCCGCATTCCTTGGCGGTGCGCGACTTGGACGCGACATAGACCTGACTGGCCGGATCCTCGCCGACGATGACCACGGCAAGACCGGGCTTGGCCTTGCCCTTGGCGACAAGTTCAGCCGTCAGGGTCTTGACCGTCCCCACAACGTCCCCGGCAACGCTCTTGCCATCAATCACTTCAGCCATGGACCACCCTCAACACCAG
>NZ_RZRP01000059.1:0-14274 GCF_003997795.1 Mesorhizobium sp. M7A.F.Ca.US.005.03.2.1
GTGCTGGTCGCCATCGATCTCGCCTGGGTGCTCGCCGCATCACAGGCGCGCAAGCTTTTGAAGAGCAAGCGCGCCATGAAGATCGCCAATCGCATCAGCGCCACGACGATGGCCGGTGCGGCGGCCGCCATAGCGACGCGGTCCTGAGCCGGCGCGTCACATCACTTCAATGATCGGCGCGATCTCGACGCTGAAGGCCGGGTTCATCAGGATCGGGCAGTCCTTGGCCTTGGCGACGGCATCGTCGATGTCTTTCGCTTCGACGATCGTGTAGCCGGCGGCCGGATTGCTGCCGCCATTGTTCTCGACCTTGCCGCCGGGCAGCACCATCTTCGACATGCCGACCGGATTGCCGCCGTCGACCACAGCCGAGCCGAGCTTGCCGTACCAGCCGTTCCAGGCGTCCATTGCGGCCTTCCGCTCGGCCTCGTCGGTCGGCATCTTGCCCGAGCCATGATAGACGTAGAGATACTTCGCCATGTTCTCCTCCCTTGGTGAGCGGCATCGAACCGGCATGCGGTCATGCCGCCTGCCGATCATCGGACCAAACCGGCAAACAAGCAACGAGAATGCGACACTGCTAATATAACGCCCCGGTCTGGATCCTGCCGCAATCCGTCACCTTGCCATGGCGTGGTATTCGTCGTTCGGCCGCATATCGATTGCCGCGGCCACGCGGTTCGACATGTTGAAGAAGGCAGCGGTCGAGGCGATGTCCCAGATGTCGCGATCGGTGAAGCCGGCCTGACGCAGCGCGCCCCGGTCGGCCTCGACGATCTTGGCCGGCTCTTGCGTCAGCTTGACGGCGAATTCGAGCATTGCCGTCTGCCTGGGCGAAAGATCGGCGGCGCGGAAATTCATCACCATCATTTCGCCGAGCGCCGGATCGCCGGAGAGCTGGCGCACCGCCGCGCCGTGCGCGGTCAGGCAATAGTAGCAATGATTGATCGAGGAGACGGCGACCGCGATCATTTCGCGCTCCAGCTTCGACAGGCCGGACTCACCCAGCATCAAATCGTTGTACATGTCGGTGAAGGCGCGCAGCTTCTTGTCGTCGAAGGCATAGGCCCTGAGCACGTTGGGGACGAGGCCGAGCTTCTCCTCGCATTTGGCGAAATAGGTTTTTGTCGCCTCGCTCAGCTCTCCCTGGCCAAGATCAAGCGCGCTGATTTTGCCGGTCATGGGTCATTTCTCCTCGTTGCGCGGCATCTTGTCGCCAAATTCCGATAATTCTTGGCAAGCCGTCAAACCTTTGTCGCCAAACAGCGGTCATCTGCTACCATAGTCGTAAAAGCATTCGACGGGAGGGACGTGCGTCATGGCCAGCGTGAAATCCGCGAGCAAGCCGAAGAAAAAAGCCACGGCAGCGCTTAAAGCGGAGGAAAGGCCAGCCAGGCTTGCAGACTATCTGCTCGCCCGCGCGCCAGCTGAAGACATTGCTCCCTACGATGTGGCCGACCTGGAGCGGGCTGCCGATCTCGCCGGCCAGGCAGTCGCCACTCACAGGAAAGGCGAGTGCGTCGTCGCCGTCGATGCCGATTCGGGCGTTGTGCGAGACGGCCGCCCGATGACGGTTGTCACGGTCGTCAACGACAACATGCCGTTCCTGTTCGATTCCATCCTCGGCGAGATCACCGAGACATCGGGCGAACCGACCCTGGTCACCCATCCGGTTATCGTCGTGCGCCACGGCAAGGGCGGCGTGGAAGAAATCCTCGGCGACGGCAATTTCGCCAAGGACGATGGCAGCCACGACCGGCTGAGCGTCATCCATGTCCACATCCCGCGGCTGACATCCGAGCAGGCGAGCGGATTGAGCGAGCGGCTGCGCAAGATCCTTGGCCAGGTTCATGCCGCCGTTCACGACTGGAGGCCAATGCTGGCCCGCCTCGATCAGGCGATCTCGGAATTCCGCTATACGGCCGTGCCGCTCGACAAGAAGAGCGTTGCCGAGGCTCTCGCCTTCCTGGAGTGGCTGCGCGACGACAATTTCACCTTCCTTGGCATGCGCGAGTTCAAATACACCGGCGGCGAGGAAAGCGGCACGCTGGAGCGCGCTGAAAAGCCTGGCCTCGGCATCCTGTCCGATCCCGACGTGCTGGTGCTCAGGCGCGGCACCGAAGCGGTAACGACGACGCCGGAGATCCGCGCCTTCCTGCATGGGCCGGAGCCGCTGATCGTCACCAAGGCCAATGCCAAGTCGTCCGTGCACCGCCGCATCTATCTCGATTACATCGGCATCAAGACCTACACCGCCAAGGGTACGCTCGCGGGCGAATTGCGCATCGTCGGCCTGTTCACCTCGACCGCCTACACGCGCTCGGTGATGAAGATCCCGTATCTGAGGTCAAAAGCCGAAACCATCATCGCCAAGTCCGGCTTCGACCGGCACGATCATTCCGGCAAAGCGCTGATCAACGTGCTGGAAAGCTATCCGCGCGACGAGCTGTTCCAAGTGCCGGTGCCGATCCTGCGCAAACATGCCGCCGCCATTCTGGGCCTGGTCGAGCGGCCACGCGTGCGGGCGCTGGTGCGCGCCGACCAATTCGACCGTTTCGTCTCAATCCTCGTCTTCGTGCCGCGCGACCGTTACGACAGCGTCGTGCGCGAGAAGATTGGCTCCTATCTGAAAACCGTATTCGAAGGCCGGCTGTCGGCCTACTACCCGGCCTTTCCCGAGGGCGGGCTGGCGCGCGTGCACTTCATCATCGGCCGCTCCGGCGGCAAGACGCCGAAGGTCGAGCAAGCGACGATAGAGGCGGCGATCCGCGACATCGTGCGTACCTGGGAGGACGCCCTTTCCGATGCGGCCGAGGCCAGTGGCGGCGACCAGGCTTTGAAGGCGATTGCCGCGCGGCTGCCGGAAAGCTACCGCGATTCGTTCAGCGCGGCGGTGGCGCTGGCCGATGCCAGGCGCATTGCCAAGATCAGCGCCGGCAATCCGATCGCCATCGATTATTATCGCCATGCCGAGCAGAAACCGCACCAGGCATCACTGAAAATCTATCATCATGGCAGCCCGGTGGCGCTGTCGCGCCGGGTGCCGGTGCTGGAAAACATCGGCTTCCGCGTCATCAGCGAGCGCACTTTCGAGGTCGGCGACGACCAGGTCGGCACGATCAATAGTGATCGGCCCGGCTTAGTCTTTATTCATGACATGGAGCTTGAGAACAGCTACGGCCAGCCGATCGACCTGACCGATGGCGGCGCGCTGTTCGAAGATGCGTTCCTCTCCGTCTGGCGCGGCGACGTCGACAATGACGGCTATAACGGCCTCGCCCAGACCGCCGGCCTGTGGTCTGGCGAGATCACCATCCTGCGCGCCTATGGCCGTTATCTGCAGCAGGTCGGCATTCCGCAAAGCCAGGATTTCATCGCCGCCGCGCTCAACCGCTATCCCGACATAGCGCGTGGCCTGCATGCGCTGTTCATCGCCCGGCTTGGCCCGACAGCGGAGACCGAAGGCGTGGTGGCCGCAAAGCACCTCAAGGCCAAGATCAAGGATGCGCTGGAGGATGTGCCGAACATCGACGACGACACCATCATCCGGCGCTACCTCAATCTGATCGAAGCCACGCTGCGCACCAATCATTTCGTTGCCGATACGAAAGAAAAGGGCCAGTCGCTGGCGATCAAGCTGGACTCGCACGCGGTCGAGGGCTTGCCGGCGCCGCGGCCGTGGCGGGAGATCTTCGTCTACGGCTCCGAGGTCGAAGGTCTGCATCTGCGCTTCGGTCCGGTGGCGCGCGGTGGCTTGCGCTGGTCCGACCGCGCCCAGGACTACCGCACCGAGGTGCTCGGCCTGGTCAAGGCACAGCAGGTCAAGAATGCCGTCATCGTGCCGGTGGGCGCCAAGGGGGGCTTCTATCCGAAGAAGCTGCCGATGAGCGCCGGCCGCGACGCGATCTTCGAGGCCGGTACTTCGGCCTACAAGAACTTCGTCTCCAGCCTGCTGTCGATCACCGACAATATCGGCCTCGACGGCGTCATCCCGCCGGCCGGCGTTATCAGACGCGACCCGGACGATCCGTATTTCGTCGTTGCCGCCGACAAGGGCACGGCGACCTTCTCCGATACCGCTAACGCGATCTCGGAGAAGCACGGCTTCTGGCTCGACGACGCCTTCGCCAGCGGCGGCTCGGCCGGCTATGACCACAAGAAGATGGGCATCACCGCCAAGGGCGCCTGGGAAGCGGTCAAGCGGCATTTCCGCGAGATCAACCGCGACATCCAGACCTCGTCCTTCACCGTCGTTGGGGTCGGCGACATGTCGGGCGACGTGTTCGGCAACGGCATGCTTTTGTCCCCGAAAACCCGGCTGATCGCGGCCTTCGACCATCGCGACATCTTCATCGATCCCGATCCCGACATGGCAGCCTCGATGGCCGAGCGCGAGCGCATGTTCGCGCTGCCGCGTTCGAGCTGGCAGGACTACGACAAGACGAAACTGTCGGAAGGCGGCATCATCGTCTCGCGCAACCAGAAATCGATCACCTTGCCGGCGGCGGCGGCGGCGGCGATCGGCCTGGCCAAGACCACCGCCACGCCGGTCGAGATCATGACCGCCATCCTCAAAGCGCCGGTCGATCTTCTGTGGTTCGGCGGCATCGGCACGTATCTCAGGGCATCGACCGAGACCAATGCCGAGGTCGGCGACCGCGCCAACGATGCCATTCGCATCACCGCGCTCGACGTCCGGGCGAAAGTGATCGGCGAGGGCGCCAATCTCGGCGTCACGCAGCGGGCGCGCATCGAGTTCGGCATGAATGGCGGCCGCTGCAACTCCGACGCCATCGACAATTCGGGCGGCGTCAACTGCTCCGACGTCGAGGTCAACATCAAGATCGCGCTGGCTTCCGCCATGCGCAAGGGGTCGTTGACACGCCCGGCACGCAACAAGCTGCTGGCCGAGATGACCGAGGAGGTCGGCTCGCTGGTGCTGTCCAACAACTACCAGCAGACGCTGGCGCTTTCGATCGCCCGCAAGCGCGGCCTCGCCGACATCGCGCATCAGAGCCGCTTCATGACGGCGCTGGAGGCGCGCGGCCTGCTCGACCGTGCCGTCGAGACGCTGCCGTCGCCGGCAGCGCTGGCCGAGCGTGAAGCGCGTGGCGAACCGCTGACCAGAGCCGAACTCGGCGTGCTGCTCGCCTATGCCAAGATTGTGCTGTTTTCCGACATCGTCGCCAGCGACGTGCCTGATGACGCGCATTTCGACCGGGACCTGATGGGCTATTTTCCCGACCAGATGGCGAAGAAATACGCCGCCGAGATCCATGGCCACAGGCTGCGCCGCGAGATCATCACACGGGTCGTCGCCAACGATCTGGTCAATCGCGGCGGCCCATCCTTCGTCAACCGGCTGCAGGAGGCCACCGGGCGCACCGCCGCCGACGTGGTGCGGACCTTCGCGGTGGTGCGTGACGGTTTTGCCTTGCCGGCGCTCTATCGCGAGATCGACGCGCTCGACAACCAGATCGACGGCCAGGTGCAGCTTGATCTCTATCAGATGGTCAGCCGGCTGATCTATGTGACCAGCGGCTGGTATCTGAAGAACGATGCCGGCACGGCACCCCTCAGCCAGCGCATTGCCGAGTTGCAGGAAGCCCGTAAGGCGCTGGAGCCCAAGCTCGTTTCGCTGCTGCCGGCCTTTTCACGCGAGCGCATCGAGGAGAAGCGGCATGGGCTGTTCAAGGCCGGCGCGCCGGAAAGCTTGGCCGGGCAGCTGGCACTGAGCGAGGTGGCGGAACTCATCCCCGACATCGCGCTGACGGCGCGCACCGCCGGCGCCGATATCGTCGCCGCGGCCAAGGCGTTCTTCGCCGTCAGCGATGCCTTCCGCATTCCGCGTGTCGAGGACGCCGCACGCTCGATCACGCCATCGGACTACTACGATCAGCTGGCGCTTTCGCGCGCCACCGACACGATCGATGCGGCACGGCGCGGCATCGCGGTGGCGGCGCTCACCGGCCACGCCAAGACGGCCGATCCGGTGGCTGCCTGGCTGGACGCCGGCGGCGAGCGGGTGGCGCGCATCCGCGAGCGGCTGCAGGCGTTGACCGAGGGCGGCGACATCACCGTGTCGCGGCTGTCGGTGGCGTCGGGGCTGATGAGCGATCTGACGGGGATGTGAACCGTCGATGATTGCCACACGCATTGTCGGGTGCGTGTGGCGCCTTTTCCAATGTTGTCGGCGCTTGGCGTTCAGCAAGCTCACCAGGAATGTTTGAGGGTGCCGACGATTTTCAGCCGGTCGCCGTAGAATTCGGTCCCGTAATAGCTGGTTGTCAGATACTTCCGGTCGAACAGGTTCGTTGCGTTCAAGGCCAACGTCACGTCCTTGGTCATCTTGTAGCTAATCGCCGCATCCACCAGTGCGTAGCCGCCAATCGAAATGGTGTTCGCGTCATCCCCGTAGGTTTGTCCGATATAGCGCACGCCACCGCCGATGGTCAGGTCGCCACGCGGTCCTTCCTCGGGAAGCGTGTAGTCGACCCAGGCTGACGCCAGGTGGCGAGGAACGCGCTGCGGCCGATTGCCGGCATTCCCGCCAATGCCGTCTTCCAGGATCTCGGCATCCCAGTAGGAATAGGCAAGCGTCAGGTTCAGGTTTTCCGCGATGGCGGCCTTGCCCTCGAGTTCGATGCCGCGGACGCCAACCTTGCCGATCTGCTGCTGGACAACAGGCGTGACATAGGTCGGAACATTGGTTTGGGTAAGGTCGAAGACCGCGGCTGTGAACAGGCCGTCGAAGCCGTCGGGCTTGTACTTGATGCCTGCCTCATACTGTTTGCCCTCCTGAGGCTTCAACGAGCCCGAGACCGCATACCCGTTGGCGCTTGGCGACACGAGCGGCTGGAAGCTTTCCGAATAGTTGGCGTAGACCGCGAGGTTCGGGGTGAATTTGTAGGTCAGGCCGGCGCGCTTGGTGAAGGCCGATGCGGTGTCGTCGTCCTGCGTTCCCAGGTCGAGATAATCAGCAGTCGTCTGCACGCGGTCCCAGCGCCCGCCCAGGGTGACGATCCAGCGGTCGTCAAACGTCAATTGCTCCTGGGCATAGACACCGACCGCCTGTTGCTTGACCCGCCAGTTCACGTAGGGGCCGAGGTTGATGCAGGATAGACCGCAATAGGTCGGGTTGTCGATGTCGATGGGACCCGCGGTGCCGAAGAGGATGTTTTCGCGGGTGTTGTCGTTGGCGTAGTCGACGCCGACAAGCGTCTTGCTGTCGACCCGGTCCCAGCCCGTATCGTATTGCAACTGATTGTCGAAGGCATAGCGGTTGGACAGGCCGCCGACGGAAAATGCCGTGCGGTCCGCCGTGGGGTCAAGCGACGCGCCGTAGACCTCGGCGTAGTCGAGGCTCAAATGCGTGTAGCGGGCATTGGAGCGGAAGGTGAGATTCTCGTTGAATTGATGTTCGAACTGGTAGCCGATATCGACCTGCTCGGTGTTGAAGCGGTTGAAATCCGGCTCGCCCAGGAAGGTGCCGATGTCGATATTGGCGCCGGCGGGGGTGCCGCGTGCGCCTGTGCCATCTCGCTTGTAATAGTCAGTCAGGATGGTGAGCGAGGTTCCTTCCTCGGGCTTGATGGTCAACGCGGGTGCGATGTAAAGCCGGTCGTCGTTGGAATAATCCCATCCTTGATCGCTATCCTTGGCCAGCCCGGTAAGCCGATAGGTCCACACGCCATCGGCGTCGATCGGCCCGCCAAAATCAACGCCAATCTCCTTGGTGCCGTCGCCATAGGACGTGTAAATCTCCCCCTGCTTCTGGTCCAGCGGCCGCTTGGTAATGGCGTTCACCAATCCGCCAGGGCCGTTGAGACCAAAAAGCGTCGATGTCGATCCCTTCAGGACCTCCACGCGCTGAAGTCCGTAAGGTTCGAGACGGCTGGCCGTGAACCAGGCTGGGATGCGCGCCGTCAGGCCGTCGCGATAGGTACCGAGCGATGTCTGGTCGAAACCGCGGATGCGAATATAGTCGTATCGGTCATCGTTGCCGAACTCGTCGGTGAGGACGCTGGATGTGTAGGCCACGGCCTGCTGGAGGCTTTCGATATGGCGCGCCTCCAGTTCCTTTTGGGTTACAACTGAAACCGAGGCGGGAACGTCGACGATCGGCGTATCGGTCTTGGTGGCGGTCGCCGTATCCTTGGCGACGATCGTTTGATCGGGCCCGCCAACGCGGTCCGACTTGCCGGTGACGACGATCGTTTCCAGTTGAGTTGCATCGTCCGGCGAAACGTCCTGGGCCCGGCCGGTCCCCACCATTCCAAAAGATGCCGCTATCAAGGCACTGCTCGCAATCAATCGCCTTGCCTGAATGCGCAGCAATGCCTGTCGACCAATCGTCATCTCTTATTCCCTGTCAGACCAATTTCGAGCAGTTCGGCCGGTCACCGTTCCGGCCCTGCGCGAGCGCAATTAGTCAAAGCGGACAAAAAGAGTCAACTTAATAATCAAGAGATCCACGCCGGCGACAATCGTTGCGAAGCAGGGGGTGGAGGACGGCGCCGGACCTACGGTCCGGCTTCCCCCACGAGAAAAATACGGGCTTGGTTCGCGTAGCGGACGAAAGCCGGTTGCATGGCTTTCGAACAGTGAACGCCCGGCAACGTCAAGGGTACGGCACCGAGCTTCGTTCATTGCATGAGCGCATGAAACATGCAGACATGGCGCCCGACACGGAACCGGTGCCGAGGGATCATGATGACGGTAGAGACAGTGCAGCGTGCGTCCGGGCGCGGCATCTGGGGATGGATGCTGTTCGACTGGGCGGCGCAGCCGTTCTTCACGGTCGTGACGACCTTCATCTTCGGACCTTACTTCGTCTCGCGCATGGCGAGCGATCCGGAGACCGGCCAGGCGGCCTGGGGCTACGGCATTGCCGCGGCAGGTCTTGTCATCGCCGTGCTGTCGCCCATCCTCGGCTCGATTGCCGACCAGACCGGCCCGCGCAAGCCCTGGATCGCATTCTTTGCCGCGGTCAAGGTCACCTGCCTTTGCATGCTTTGGTTCGCGGCCCCCGGTTCGAACCTTTTCCTGGTCGTGCTGTTCTTTTCGCTGGCGTCGGTCGCGGCCGAGTTTTCGACCGTGTTCAACGATTCGATGATGCCGCGCCTGGTGCCGAAGAGCGAGATCGGCCGAATCTCCAACATGGCCTGGGGCCTTGGTTATCTCGGCGGCATGATCGCGCTGATCTTCGTCGTCGCTTGCTTGGCCGGTTCGCCGGAGACCGGCAAGACGATCATCGGCACCGACCCGCTCTTTGGGCTCGACCCGAAGCTCGGCGAGGACGCGCGCGCAACCGGGCCTTTGTCAGCCGGCTGGTACTTCCTGTTCATCCTGCCGATGTTCTTTTTCACCCCCGATGCCATCAAGGGCCTGCCGATCGGCCCTGCGGTGCGAGAGGGGTTGGCGGAGCTGAAAGTGACGCTGGGCGAGGTGCGCAAGCGCAGCGGCATCTTCCGCTTCCTGGTCGCCCGCATGATCTATCAGGACGGTGTCAATGCGGTGCTGGCGCTGGGGGGCACTTTCGCAGCAGCGATGTTCCACTGGTCGATCACCGAAATCGGTATTTTCGGCATCATTCTCAACGTCGTCGCCATCTTCGGCTGCCTGGTTGCGGCCCGTCTCGACACGGCGCTTGGCTCAAAAACCATCGTCATGATCTCGCTGGTCCTGCTCAGCATCGCCACGATCGGCATCGTCTCGACCGGACCGGGCTATACTTTGTTCGGCCTCTGGATGATGCCTGGACCGGACAGTGGCGGCCTGTTCGGCACCGCAGCGGAAAAGGCCTACATCTTCTTCGGCCTGTTGATCGGTGTGGCTTTCGGGCCGGTGCAGGCGTCGTCGCGATCCTACATGGCGCGCAGCGTCACGGCGGCAGAATCCGGCCGCTATTTCGGCATTTATGCGCTGGCCGGACGGGCGACCAGTTTCCTGGCGCCGTTCATGGTCGCGTCCGTCACCTTGGCCAGCGGCTCGGCACGGCTCGGCATGGCGGTGATCGTGCTGTTCCTCGGGATCGGCATAGCGATCCTGGTCAAGACGCCCTATCCGGCGGACCGGCCGGCGGAGTGAGTTCTTTCTTCCTTCTCCCCTGTGGGGTGAGCGGCCGGTTCGCGAAGCGAATTCATCGTGCCAGGGGCACGATGAAAGGCTGGCGAACGCCGGGACGCTGCGGAGCAGCGGGGACCCGGCAGGGCGGATCGTCCACCGCCCGGCCCTTCGCGGGCTCAGGGCGTTCGAAGCTCGAAAAGCCAAGCAATTGGCTTTTCGTTTGCTGCGCGAACCGCTTCTCACCCCGCAAGGAGAGAAGGAAGAAGTGCGTCAATGCCTGAAATGCCGGACGCCCGTAAACACCATGGCGATGCCGTGCTCGTCGGCAGCGGCGATGACGTCCTTGTCGTTCATCGAGCCACCCGGCTGGATAACGGCAGTGGCGCCGGCGGCGATCGCCGACAGCAATCCGTCGGCGAAGGGGAAGAAGGCGTCGGAGGCGACGACCGAGCCCTTGGTCAGCGGTTCGGCAAGGCCGGCGGCCTCGGCGGCGTCGAGTGCCTTGCGGGCAGCGATGCGTGAGGAGTCGACCCGGCTCATCTGGCCGGCGCCGATGCCGACGGTGGCGCCGTCCCTGACGTAGACGATGGCGTTGGACTTGACGTGCTTGGCGATGCGGAAGGCGAATTTCAGGTCGACCATTTCGACCGGCGTCGGCGCCCTCTTGGTCACCACTTTCAGTTCGAGGTCGTCGACGACAGCGTTGTCCCGGCCCTGGATGAGCAGACCGCCGGCGACGGATTTGACCGTCGTGCCCGGCGTGCGCGGATCCGGCAGCCCACCGGTGACCAGCAGGCGCAAATTCTTCTTCGCCGCGACGATGGCCGCTGCCTCGTCAGTGGCGCCGGGCGCTATGATGACTTCGGTGAAGGTTTTTACGATCTCTTCCGCCGCCTCGGCGTCGAGGGTGCGGTTGACCGCGACGATGCCGCCGAAGGCCGAAACCGGGTCGCAGGCGAGCGCCTTGGCGTAGGCGGCTTTCAGCGAGGTGCCTTCGGCAACGCCGCACGGGTTGGCGTGCTTGATGATGGCGACGGCGGCGGAACGCGCCGGATCGAACTCGCCGACCAGCTCGAAGGCGGCGTCGGTGTCGTTGATGTTGTTGTAGGACAGCTGCTTGCCCTGCAACTGACGCGCCGTGGCGACGCCCGGCCGCTTGTCGCCATTGATATAGAAGCCGGCGCTCTGATGCGGGTTCTCGCCATAGCGCATCACCTCGACCAGCCTGCCGCCAAAGGCACGCCACGTCGGGTGTTCGATCTCGAGCGCTTCGGCGAACCAGCCGGAGATCGCCGCGTCATAGCTGGCGGTGCGGGCGAAGGCCTTGGCGGCCAGCTTCTTGCGGAAATCCAGCGACAGCGAGCCGATGTTCATCTCCAGCGCGTTCAGCACCGAGGCATAGTCGCCGGGATCGGTGACGATGGCGACATAGGCGTGGTTCTTGGCCGAGGCGCGGATCATGGCCGGGCCGCCAATGTCGATGTTCTCGACGATCGATGCGTAGTCGGCGCCGGAGCGGCGGACCTCCTCGAACGGATAGAGATTGGAGACGACGAGATCGATCGGCTCGATGCCGTATTTGCGCATTGCCGCTGAATGCTCCGGATCGTCGCGCACGCCAAGCAGCGCGCCATGCACGCCGGGATGCAAGGTCTTGACGCGGCCATCCATGATCTCGGGAAAGCCGGTGAGCTCGGAGACGTCGCGCACCGGAAGGCCCGCGTCAGCGATCGCCTTTGCCGTGCCGCCGGTCGAGACCAGCTCGACGCCTGCGGCTGCCAGCGCCTTGGCGAAATCGATGAGGCCAGTTTTGTCGAAAACGGAGAGCAGGGCGCGACGCACGGGAACCAGGTCTGGTGCGGGAATGTTCTTGGCGGCGACGGCCATGGGCTGGCGGCCTTTCACGACTGGTGTGGTGGGTGCCCGGCCCGTAGCACATGCCGCCCGGAAATCAAACCAGCGGTCAGGTGGGTCAGTTGTTTTCCGGGTAGCCGGCGATGCTGGTGCGGGTCAGCTGCCAGTGGACTTCGGCGATTTCCGAGGCCTTGAAGGCAAGCACGATCTGGCGGCTGCGGCGCGGGCCGCCAAGGCCGGCGAAATAGATCGATTCCTCGACCTCCGGCACGACTTCGGCCGATGTGAACACCCAGGTGTCGGCCTGATCGGCAGCCAGCACCAGGCGGTCATGCTCGTCCTGCAAAAGGTTGACATCGGGATGAACGTGGAAGCGGACGGTGACGAAGTCGCGGCCATTGTTGCGGATCGCGGCACTGCCGGGGCGCTGGAAGCGGTCCCGGCCGGCCAGCACATTGCCGTTCGACGACAGCTTCAGTTCGCGCTCATGCAGGAAACCAAAGCGCGCGACATAGCCGTCATGGCGGGCGATGAAACCCTGAACGCCCTTCTGGTCGGTACGCTTGCACTGCACATGCTGCGGGCCGCCGATCAACGGCGAACCGAGCAGGTCGTTGACGCGCAACGAGTGGCTGAAGCGCGCCGACGAGGTGTCGTTGATGGTGGCGGTCGAGTGCGCGGCGGTGGCGCGCGCCAGCGGCCGGAATTCAGCCGCGCCGTAGGTGTCGATGCCGGCATTGACGATGTAGTGCTGGCGCCCGGACGACAGTTCGAAGGCAAGGCAGCTGGCATGTGCGGCATTGGACACGTCGACCGGCGGCGGCGGGCCGGTGTCGGCGATGACCGTGGTGCCGCCCATAGACAGGCGCTCATAGCCGGAATGCGGCGCATGCAGCAGCGGCGCGCCAGCGGTGTCGTCGTGGCGCAGGATGGTGGCGATGCGGTCGTGGATGGTGGCGCCCATGCCGTTGAAGCGGGCGAGGCTGCCATCCTGATGGCGGAAGAAGCGCAGCGCCGGCAGCATGCGGTCGATGGCGCCGATCAGCGCCTGCGGCGGCGTTTCCGCCTGGTTGGCATAGGTCTGGCGCAGTGGCAGAAGGTCGGCGAGGATTTCCAGGACGACCATCGGATTGCGCGAAATGTGCCCGCCATCGGCGAGGATCTGGCGGTCGAGTTCCTCGGCAAGATTGCGGGTCGCGCCACGCAGCGCCGATGCCGGCGCCGGCAGGGACAAGGCAGCGAAGGCGAGCGCGATGCGGGCCCGCAGCCTGTCCTTGCCGTCGGGCATTTCGCGCGCCATCGACCTGAGATAGCGGATCTGCATGGCAACCGACTTCAGGAAGGCGCGGTAGAAAGGGAACTCGGCGCCCTGCAATACGACCGAGGAGTGCTGCAACCAGGCGATGATGCGCTTGGCCGTCGTGCCGGGCTCCCAGGCGATGCCGGAAATATGGCTGCCATGCATGGTGATCCAATCGGAGACCAGGGCGCGGGCATTGGCAGCGGCAAGCTCCGTGCCGGCGGCGCGCATATGGCGCAGCCAGCGAAAGCCGTGCAGCGTCTTCTGCCAGCCGTGATTGGGCACGTTGATCTGGAAAGGCGACTTGCCGCCGGTCTCGACCAGATGCCCCGACAGGGGATAGCGGCCGTAATAGATCTCGAGTGCGATCTGCGGGTCGGCGAGGCGCAGGTCCGGCGGTGCGATCAGCACACGTTCCGGCGTGCGGCCGGAATAGCGCCAGCGATAGACAGGCCCGGCGCGCAGGCGCCGGCGCGTTTTGCGCCAGAACTCCTTCGCGACAAGCGTCCACAGACGCGTCGTGCTGCTGGCAGCCAGTGCCAAAACCCCTCCTGATCGTCCTCTACCCCGGCGCCGAGTCTACATGATTGCACGATTCGTGCGAAGGCGAATTCCACGAGCCCGGGCCGGTTCACCTGCTTCTGCCGCCGGTCCTGCCTAAAAAAGGCAGCAAATCCGGCAGTTCAAGCCCTAGCCGGCTCGCCGCATGCGAGCGGCGAAGAAGCCGTCGAGGCCCGAGCGTTCCGGTGCGCCGAGGTCCAGGTCGGCGGGCGTGGTGCGCAGCGTGCCTTGCGGCGTCAGGAATGGATCGATGCCGGCGATCTCGCCTTGCAGCAGCGGATCATTGGTGATTTCAGGCGTGCCGGCGAGAAAGGCGCGACAGAGATCCTCGCCTTCGAGCGGATCGAGCGAACAGTTGGAAAAGACGATCCTGCCGCCGGGCTTCACCAGCGTCACAGTGCGGGCGAGCAGCCTGCGCTGCAGGTCGGCCAGTTTTTCCACATCGGCCGAAGTCTTGGTCCATGGCACGTCGGGATGCCGCCGCACCGTGC
>NZ_RZRP01000005.1:0-27353 GCF_003997795.1 Mesorhizobium sp. M7A.F.Ca.US.005.03.2.1
GTGTAGAGCGGCGGATGGCGCTTCGTCGAGGCGGCAATCCCGAGTTCGGCGAGAAAGGCCATCAAATCGGTTTCGGTCTTCGGCATCGGTTTCGTCTTCGTCCCGTTTCTCTAGCCAGCCGTTTACGGCCAATGGGGCAGCCGACACAAGACCGTCATGCGACATCACGGTGAGCGGCACCCGCCCTTTGCGGTGGCGCCCCCGCCGCGTGCCACTCGCGCGCCCGCCGGCGGCTTGCCGGCCTCGCTTGCCGGGTCGTAAAAAAGCCTGCGATTTCCCTGTTGCAATCGCCGCGCTCTTCAGCCATATAGGCCCGGCTTGCGGCCAAGACGCCGTGCGAGCGGGTGTAGCTCAGGGGTAGAGCACAACCTTGCCAAGGTTGGGGTCGAGCGTTCGAATCGCTTCACCCGCTCCAAATCTTCTTAGATTTGAAAAGCATAAAGGGCCCGGGTAACCGGGCCTTTTTGCTATCTGGCGCCGGGGAGCGCCAGGGGGAGTGCGTAGATCGGCACAGTCACCCGCGCGGTCGACATGTTCAGTCAATTTTCGGGCAGGCCGACGCATCTCCGTGAAATTCCGCTTTCTAACTTTCATTAAAGCTGAATCAATCTTCAAAGCCGGTTGATTCGGATTTGAACTTGAGCTGCCGGGCGTTGTCGCGAACGACGCTAACTTCACTGTCTGCAAAGCCGTCGCTCGCTTCGGCCTCGATTTCGAGCGTTAGTTTCACCTTCGCACTGTGTGTGCGCTGAAGCTCCATCACCACGGCATTGAGGATCGCGTCAAATGATTTAACGGGGCGGACCATGTCGAGCTCGACAGAGCCATAGAAACGTCGAGGTTTGCCGGGTGCGGACGGTCTTGTTCCGCCAGGGTCGGGACTGCCCGGATGAGCTGTCGAGCCAGGCAATGCCCCTGGCTCCAACCGAGGCGCAGGGACGCCTTCTTCGTTTAGTTGCTTCTGCGCCTCCGCTTCCCGCACGATCATCGCCGTTAGAGACGCGAACTCCGGTGGGTTCTTTGCCCAGATCAGCCTATGGTACTTTCCCGTGGCCTGGTCGAAGCCATCGGCATAACCGAACTGTGGATCGAGTTTCGCAATAGCATCGCGAACCGAGCCTTCCAGGACGATCCTATCGCGCAATTTCGGCAGATAGACATAAGCCGCAAACCAATCGGCGATTTCGGTAATGGATAGGTGGGGGCGATCATCTGGCCAGATCGGCTTCAGCGCGTGCCAAAGCCGCTCGGTGCCCAGCTTTTCAAGGACAATCCCGTCGGCCTTTGTCTTATCGTAGACAACATGTGGGATCGCGGCCCTGTCGCGAGAGGAGATCAGGCTATGTTCAAGATCGAAGGGCTTTCCGGGGGTTTCGCTCTTTACCGGATAAAGTATGTGGCTCCAGGCAGCGCGGATCGCTTTCAGCGCCGACTCGCGGTTGGTCTTCGCCTTATCCTTGGCATCGTCGGCTTGCGTTCTTGTTGTCTGCGATCGGAGGCGACCTTTCTCGTTGTTCACGTCATGGTCGATCGAAGCCCACGCCATCGCTTTGCGCATCACTTCCCGCGCGGTGTCTAGGTTCGCTTCATCAGGAGCGACGAAGATAAGCGTATTCCGCAAGCGACGTTGGGAAGCACGGCACCTCATTAGTGCATCCGCCACGGCGTCACTCGCTGGCGACATTGCGGCTCCTCTCCCTGCGTGAACCAGACTAGGATTCAGGATTACAAGCGAAAGCGAATGCGCTTCGTCGATCGTCACCGGATCGTCCGGCGCGGCGAAGACGCGATGGAACCCGCCTTTGCTGGCTGCGTCCTCGCGGAGCACTTCGGTGATTGCGGCATCGACTTCGTGATCCGGCAGCGCTTTGGCGCGATCGTCAGCTAGGCGGTTCAGGGTGGGCTGGGTCGAAAACCAATAGCGACCCGCCTCTTCATAGAGGTAGGTCGCCTTCTCGGTGAGTTCGCGAAGTGCTTCGCCGAAGATCGCCAGTTGGTCGCCAGGCTCGGCGCAAGCAAGGCGCAAGCCCTGGCCGGTGAGACCGGCATTCGGTTGGCCGACTAGCGGTGCCGTGCAAATGAATACCGACCGCGCAGCGCGTGTTGCGGCGCGCAACTGCGAAATCCTTCTCGAAGGATTTGCTTCCATTCGGTTAGGCAAAGACCCTTCACCATCAACCTCCTTATCGACGACTGAGCCGAAAGCCGGATCCAGGGGATAAAGAACGCTCACGCGCACCCGCTCGTGCGCAACCGGCACCCGAGCGGGTGTTATTAGCGGGTCACGCATCTGGCCATGCCAGAGCACGCCCACGACATTGGCCATGAAGCGCAGAACGCCGCGCGTGCGTTGGAACTTTTCGAGGCTCGCCCAATCCTTCGACAGCCGATCGAACAGCTCCGGATGGATCGGATAGGACAGGCGGAGCAGTTCCAGATAGCGTGCTTCCCTGGCCTCAGGCGGGAACTCGGCCGGGTTCTTTTTGTAGAGATCGTGAAAAGCCCTGACTGTTTCGTCCCGCGCCATCTCGCCTTCGGCATCAAGGGGCTGGAACAGACGTCGCCGGATGATTTCGTAAGTTTCATCGCCAGAAGCTGGTAGCCATGCTGATTGCACACGGCCGAAAATTTTCTCGAGACGAAGCAGCGCGGCCTCGCCGCGCGGTCCGCCGGCCTCGGCTTTGCTCTCGACCAGCGAGCCGACGATCAGGATGCCCGGGACCATCTTTGCCGCTTCGGTGAGCGACTGGATGAAGGAGAGAAAAGCTTCGAACCGGTCGTCGTCGAGCTGGCGGGCGAACATGGTCAGCTCATCGAGCAAGATAACGCTTGGCCCAGCAAGTTTGAAGACTTCAACCATGATACGAGAGCCAGGGCTCGTGCGAGCTGCTTCAGCTTCTGCGACAAGCGCAAGTCCCGGTTCGCCTGCAAGGCGCCATGCGATATATCCCCAAGCCGTATGAACCCGAGGTCCCTCGTTCAGTTTAAGGCTAACGTCCGGGCCATCGGCCGAACCGACGAACACAGCCATCTTGGGCTTCGGCAGCGAATTCACACCCGCACGATCAAGTATATCGCTTAAACCCGGCAGCCCGCGCGGATCGCCTCCGTCGCGCAGATGCTTCACGAGGTGGAAGATCGCGAGCATCGTGTGCGTCTTGCCGCCGCCGAAAGCGGTCTGCAGGCCAATCACCGGATCGCCACCATTGGCGCCAAGTCTTTGTGTCGCGGTGGTTAGTACGCGTTTCAAGCCTTCGGTCAGGAAAGTAATTCCGTAGAAAGAGTTCGGTGTCGCATAGCCTTCGCCGGCATAGCCAGCATCCACCGCAAAAAGATCGGCAGCGAACTCGGCCTCCTTAAAGCGGTTCGCAATCACGTCCGGGTGTGGCAAGGCGACATCGATCCACGGCTTCAGCGCTTTGGCTACACCACTTTCGGAATTGAAGCTCATCTGCTGAGCCGATCCCGGCTCTACTGTAAGCTTAGGCTCTGTCGGGGTTGCCGGGTCTATCCTGCCCGCCTCAATGCCTGTAGAGCGCTGGGCCCCATAGACGGCCTTAAGTGTCTCGATTGTCTTTTCCGGTGCCTTCAGGAGCATCGCTAGTTCGACAATCGCCCAGAGAAACGACAACGCTTCCGGGTCGCTCAGTGGCACATTCAGATGCGCTGTTGCATTGCGGGCTTCAAAGACCGTCGAGACAAGCCTGCGTGCCTTGTTAACATGCTTCCGATCGAACCGCGCGCCAAATACCTCGTTCCAATTGTCGAGGATAGTTTTGCACAGTCCGTACACGTCCAGCGTGTCGTTCTGACCTTGTCCCGAAGAGCGGCTTGCATAATGCAGCCAGCGCTGCCCGTGCTTCGCCTCCATGTTCGCTTCGACGAAGCCGTCGAGCACTGACTTTAGCGTGAAGTCGAGTGTATCGCGGACCCGTTTGGTACCTTCGATCTCGTGCGACATGATCGCTCCTTAAAGCAACGTACCCTGTGCGGGCTTTCGTGAGCCATCCGTCGCATCTTTGGTAGCCAAATCTTCGAGCCTCGGCCATTCCTGGGCCAGTTCGTTGTAGACAAGCGCCTCGGCCGCCCAACCCTTCTGCGTGGCGATTTCGAACAGACGATAGGCGAGCGCCCGGGCTTCCGCAGCCTTTGGCCCCATTTCAGCGACGAGCCGACCCGCAGCAGCGCCCCCACCGTCCTCAGCGTTGAGGACGCGCGCAGTGTGCTGGACGCATTCCCAGACGGTGAGGGATTTGTCTTTGGCTGGTGTCCAGGCTTTTGGCAGTTCGTCGCGAGGCGTCAGCGCGGTCTTGCCCTTTAGGTCCTTGAATACTCCCGAATCGAAGAGTGCGTTCGTGCCAATATTTTTGGCGTTGGCGAGGGTGATCAGTTCGCCAGACGGACGGGCATCGAAGCCATAGGTTGCAAACCAAGCGAGAGCGACCTGCGTTTCCGCATCGAAAGCTGCATCGAGCTCTTGATCAATCTCTTCCCAGACTCGATTGATAAGCGCGAGTGCAGTCTTAACAGGCATGGCGCTGTCGTCGTCTTCCAGCACTTTGGCATAGCGCGAAAAAACACCCATTCCCGGGCCAATTACAGATTGCTGCATATCGACCGGGCCAACGCCTGCCTTGCGGATATCATCTATCGCATCCGGTAGCTCGCGGCGGAGCAAGCGGATGAATTCCGCCCTTGTGATTGTGTCGGCGCTAACGCGACGCTTGCGGCAAATAAGCACAATCGAGGATGCGAGGACGTTCAATTTGCCTTTCAAATTTCCTGTAAGTTCTGTTCTGATCGGCCATGTTCCATCAATCAGCAGCCCAGCATTGATGACGCCCTGAAGGAAGGAGGCCCATCCTGCCGAGCTTACACCTTCGGATGATGATTCAGATTGCTTGAACGCATAGTAGATGGCGAGGGGCTCGCTCTCGGTAGCGGCTTCACGCATTGCGCCTAGAGCTAGTCCCATGCCCTGCATGAAAAACTCTTCGGCACTTGCTCGGTTGGCATGCCTAAACGACGTCGCAACAAGCTCTTCTTCTTTCGGCGTCGTGAGTCGGCGAAAAAGGTCCGGCCAGATATTCTTTAAAGCGGGTCGAAGCCAAACGTAAAAGAAATCAGCGAGCGTAGCGTACCCAATATTGTCGTAATATGGGGGGTCTGTAGAAATTACCACAGGCCGTACTGGAAAGCTGTTCTTGGGAGCGTCGATTTGACTTACGAAGCCTGTTGCAGTTCCGATTGGCCAATTGGCGATTGATTTTACAGGGTACTCGACTTGATCCAGGAAATTGCCGGTTGATTGGCTGAAGAAATTAGTTTCAGCGAAATCCCAAGTCATTGCGAACGCCTGTCGCCCAAAAACCTGCTGGATTTTCTGGCTGGTATTGTCCCAAAAATTCAATGTGCAGCCCCTATTTACCTGTCGGCTAACGCTGAATGCTAGATAGGTGGCCACGGCGTCGGCATATGCACTTGCGCCTCGCCCGTTACTCCTGAGTGGTATCAAATCATCGCTAATCTCTGCCGACAAGGTGTCGGCTAAGACCGCCTCGCGGGCGCCTTCAACTAGTCCAGTCAGTGTTCTCAGTGAGATCAACTGTCGGTCCGTAAAAAGGTGTCCCCAAGTGCGCAAGCCATACGCGGAGCATACGCCTCCCGTTAGTTGGGCACGGGTTGGCGTAGCCGCAGACAGCTGATCCTCTCGAGCATCTTTTATATCGGGGTCATCAGACATCGACCTAGCAAGGGACTCGTCTTCTTCGAGCGGCGACAAGTAAACTCTGCGTCGATTGCCCTCGGCAACGATTGCAAGCAGGCGAACCCCAAGGCGATCGGCCTTGCCCTCGACTTGCACATAGGTCCTATCAATGACCGAGCCTGTCAGAACACACGTAAAGGCCTGGCCTTGGCCAGCCTTCGTTCCCTTCTTAAGCCTCTCTTGATCAGGCTTAGAAAGTGTCCCCGTCATGACTTTGAACCGGTAACCATCCTTAGCCGTTGGATCGATCTCGGGCTCAATCCACGCCTTTTTTCCCTCCTTAGTTGAGAGCATGAATGATGAGACTAGAGGAACCATCGCACCTTTCGCCGCCGGATCGGGAGAGCGGACGGTCCGAGCCCAAAGCCAAGCGATCACCGTCGCCTCTGAGCCATCTGGCAGTTTCGCCTTCGGATAGAGATGCCCAACCCGTTTCTCGGCTTCGTCGCGCATCCATTGGCCGTAGTAGCGCACATCCTCGGCGAGGCCCTCCGCACCTTTGCCGTTCCATTTGCCGCCGCGCGCGATCGCGACGCGCGATTTCGGATTCACCGGAGGCCTGCCGGCGAACTTCGGCGGGATTTCCACCAATGCCTTGCCAATCAGGACTGCGACTGGATTTAAATCCGATCCATAGGCACGCAGGCCGAGGCGCTGGGCTTCGAGCGGGATCGACCCGCCGCCCGAGAAGGGATCATACACCGGTGGCGCTTTGTTTTGCAGGTAGTCGAAGATGGCCTTGGCGTCGCCCTGGGCAGGCGGTTCTTCGCCAAGGCCCCAGGCCACTGAGCGCGCGATTTCCCAGCGGGCTGCGTTTAGGATCGTCTCGTTGTTCGAGGCTTCCCACGGCACCATAGCCTCGATGATACGGTGCAACCTCCGGCGCTCGACATCCTGGGCTTCCTCAGTCGGGAATCGATCAGGCCAGCTGGAAGGATCGTCCACTAGCTGCGCGAACAAAACTGCCCGGCACGCTGCCAAAGGGCGTCTGGCCCACCATAGATGCAGCGTCGAAGGGTGTCCGTGTCGGATCGATTTCTCTCGCGCGGAGGCAACGTTGATCGCTTCTAGGGGGATCGAAACCTCGATGAGTTTCTTACGCACAGCTTTCTCGTTCAAAACACTACCCTGACCGCCACTTCCCGAAGTGTCGTTCGAAATCTGTCGCGAACCTCCGGCGGCACCTGATCTAAAAGCATCTGGTTAATCGACTGATGGTCCGCATCGCTTCGTGTAGCATCAAGCTCAAAGACCCACGTAGACCAATCCTCGGCTCGGCGAGCCGCTATGACTCCGATGCCGTGCTTACCTGCGACAGCGAGGACAGCTTCAAGGTCGCCTTTCTGATCGTCATCCAACTCGTCGGGAACATTCACAATCAGAAGATAGGCGTAGTGCGCCTTCGATTTGTGAGACACAGCCTCATACACCGCAAGGACATCCAATGCCTCGAAGCGCTTGATCTCAATAGTTCGAACATCGCCCTCTGATCGGGAGGAAAATAGCCAATCCGACACGGTGCAGATAACGAGGTCGGGCCTGCTCCACCGCCCACCTGTCTGGCGGCGTCCTTGACCAGCAGTCACTGCTCCAAAGACATGCGTAAATCCGGGCTGCTCCGTCCAGTGGGCTAGGATTTGGTCGAGAGCGGGCTGATAGTAGTCATTCTCCAGACGGCGTTCTTGGGCCGCCGGTTCCTCTGGTTGAACCGGCGCGTCTATATCCACAGCCTCCGGCTCGGCAGGTTGTTCGACTAGATAGATTCCGCCATTTCGTCCTCGCCTTCGCTCAATACGGCGCTGATCAACGAGGTTTTGTTCTGCCTCCGAATATTCCTGCGTGGGCTCATCGTCTGGCAGCGCCAAACCCTGCCAAAGTTGAAATCTTGTGAGATGCCCCCCAGCCGCCCGCAAGAGATTGGCTATCTGCTCTTCCATATAAGCTCCTCGCAGCCCTAACTAGGCTTTGTTCCAATCGATATCAGGTCCGCGATGTCGAACACCACCGCCGTTTCGGCAAAACCCAATTCTCTTGTGAAGAATCGGCGAACATAGATGGGCTCATGCACGAAGCCAGAATCGAACTGAACAATCGCAAGAATGAAAGCCTCAGCGACGTTGAGCGACGCCAGGATTTCGTTCTTGGTCAAAATGACGTCACGCCCTTCGGCGTGACGGCCCTTCACCTCGATAAAGCGCAGATGGCCCGCCTGGAGATCGCGGCTTTCAATATCCCAGCCCTTCTTTTCGGCAGATACGTCCCGTGGTTCATGGCCCAGGGCGCGTTCAGCCGCGAACACGGCCTGCATGGCCTTGCGCTCGGATTCAGCCCGCAGGATCGGGTCTTCGGCGAATCCGGTCGACTTGCTGGCCGTGGCTAACGCGACCTTGGCTTTCAGCAGCCCGCCAGGGATCACCAGCGCCGCACCTTTCAGGACCGGCGGCAAAGCGGAAATCTGCCGCTCGCGATCCAACTCCGATTGGCGCCGATGCAGCCGCTCTACCAGGCGTGCGGCCGTCGCCTCTGCGTTTTGAGCGTTGATGCGCTGTTCCTTGCCTGCCCGCTCCTCTTCTCGCAGCCGCGCGGCGCGAGCATCCCAATAGTTGATCTCGCGATTAAGGCGGGCGCGCACCTCGCGCTCGACCTTGTCGATTTCGGCGATCCGGCGCGTCCTTACCTCGTTGAGATGATCGGGAACCAGGGACCGAACGGTATAGCCGAGTGCCTGCGCCTCGACATTATCCGATAGCCAGGGCGCGACGATGGCGTCAGCGACGGATACACTCTCTTCGGGCGTAATCGGGCGATAATCCAGATAGGGCGCGGGTCCGCCGTCGGTCGCCGATCCGTCTTCCTTCAGGAACAGGAACTGAAGCCGCTGCGAAATGGCGCGGGGTTCACCCGACCGGCCGGCCCGTCCATCGCGGATTGCATGTTCGAGATAGACGAGGAGCTTTGGCTCGACGCTTTCGTCTGCATCGTCCACCAGCACGCCGCCCTGGTTGAGGAGTGGTTGGAAACGTTCGAGGATAACGTCGACCAGCGATTCGAGCAGCGGATGACCTGGCGCCACGAGTTCGGCCTGCGGTTGTCCGATGATCAGGGATTTTTCAAAGGTGATGCGCGCGTAACGATCAAGCACCGGATCGGAACGCCCGATCAGCCGGTCGCGTTCCTTCAGGATCGACGGTACACGCAGGATTTCGAATCGGCCTTTTTCGCGTTCGGCAATCCGCCCGCCGAGCATCGTGAAGGCTTCTCGGAAGAACGAGCCGATGAAATGCGGTTGCAGGCGACGGGCTGCCGCGCGCTCCATCTGTTCGCGAATATCGGCGACCGAACTCGGGTTCATGCCTTCGGAGGTTAGTTTGCGTTCGGCGACCAGCTTCTCGATAGCTTCGACATCAACCGCACCATCTACCTTTCGGAAAAGCTCGGCCTTCTTTTCCGGCCGATCACCGTAGCGAATTGCCTCGACGAGGAGATCCCGTAGCGCGTGGCCTTCGAACAGCTCGCCGAGCACGTCATAGACCTTGCCGCCTAGCGCGGCACGGGCCTCTTCAAGCTTCTCAAGCAGGCGGCGATAGACTTCGCCTTCACGCGTGTTTGCTGCGCAGAGATTCCACAGGTGGCAAACTTCAGTCTGGCCTATGCGATGGATGCGGCCGAAACGCTGTTCGAGGCGGTTCGGGTTCCACGGCAGGTCGTAGTTGACCATCAGATGCGCGCCACGCTGAAGGTTCACGCCCTCACCTGCAGCGTCGTTCGCGATCATCACGCGCACACGCGGATCGGAATTAAAGGCGGCAATGGCGCCGCGCCGAGCTTCGCGCGCGATGCCGCCGTGAATGACGACCACAGCCGAAGGATCGCCCATAAGTGCTGCAATCTTCTGTTGCAGATATTCGAGTGTGTCCTTCGGCTCAGTGAAGATCAGCACCTTGCGACGCAGGCCAGTTGCGGCGTCCAGCATCAGCGGCTCGTCGAGAATGGATTCAAGCTCGCGCCATTTGGCATCCTGGCCGGAAAGCTTCAGCCTCAGCGCACGGTCTTCGAGATCTTTCAGAATAAGGATTTCGGCTTCAAGCTCAGCAAGGGTGGCGGCCGCTGTTGCTCGATCGACGATCTGTTCCTCGGCGGCTTCCGCTTCCGCGCCCGGCACCTCATCAATGTCGTCAGGGTCATAGCTGGGCAGAACCGGCGCGTGGGTTAGTGGGGCCGAGTCGGTCTGACGCATAAGTCTTTCTTCATGCAATCGGTCTTGCAGGCGCTTCCGGCGTCGTTCCAGCGAGCGGTGGATCGCGGCCGGCGAAGAGGCAAGGCGGCGCTGAAGGATTTGCAACGCGAAGCCCACATTCGACCGGCGCTTATCGTCGCCTGTCCGATCCGCGCGGTTCATCTCTTCGCGCACGTAGGTCGTGACCGCCTGATAGAGTTTGGCCTCGACAGGGGACAAGGCGAAGCTAGCGGTATAGGCCCGGCGCTCAGGGAAAAGCGGCGTACCGTCGAAGCGATAGAGTTCTTCTTTGGTCAACCGCCTCATCATGTCGGATACGTCGGCTTTGTGAACGCCTTCGCGGAACCGGCCCTCGAACCGGTCTGCGTCGAGCAATCCCATGAAAAGTTGAAAGTCAGCTTCCTTGCCATTGTGCGGAGTCGCGGACATCAGAAGGAAGTTCCGGGTTCGCGTCCCGAGCAGCTTGCCAAGCTTGTGACGCTGAGTTTCCTTAACTTCGCCGCCGAAATACGACGCGGCCATGCGATGGGCTTCGTCGCAGATGATCAGATCCCAATCCCCAGCCGCTCCGAGCTTAGCCTTCAGCTCTTCCGATCGAGCCGCCATATCCAGGCGAACGATGAGGCGATTCTTTTCAGCGAACGGGTTTCCCGTGACGGAGGCTTCGATTTGATCACGCGTTAGGAGATCGAAATGCAGGCCGAATTTTTCGGCCATTTCCTCCTGCCATTGTTCGACAAGGCTTCCAGGCGCGACGATCAGGCAACGTTCAAGGTCGCCTCGAATCAAGAGCTCCTTGATCAGGAGCCCGGCCATAATTGTCTTGCCGGCGCCTGGATCGTCTGCAAGCAGAAAGCGAAGCGGCTGTCGCGGCAGCATTTCGCCGTAGACGGCCGTGATCTGGTGCGGAAGCGCCTCGATCTGTGAAGCACTGACCGCCAGGTAGGGATCGAAAAGGTGGGCAAGCCGAATGCGATATGCTTCGGACGCCAAGCGCAGAAGGGCGCCATCCGCATCAAAGGCGTAAGTACGGCCAGCCATTACGAATTCAAAGCCGGTTTCTTCGCCGCGGTAGACAAGCCGCTCTGCGACTTTGCCATTGACCCGGAAAACCAGATTCACCGCGTCAGGTCCGAATTTGGAAACCGAAACGACCTCCGCGATACCTGCGGCATCGAGGCCTTTGATACGCGCACCAGGCTTGATTCCTTCGAACGTGCTCATGCAACCTCGATGAGAGAACAACGGAGCACGGATCGGGGCAGAGAAAGCCCGCCAGGCGACAGCGACAAAATCAATTGCCAACAGAACGCAATACGAATTTGGAACGCTCCGCCTTGCTTGTCGTAGCGAAGGTTGCTCATAGGCTGCCACCCGTACCACAGCATGACGCAAAATCCATACATCGAGAAATTGCTAGAGCTCTCGCTGTGGCTGTGCGCCAAACTGTGAGCAAGTTCTGTAGGCATGCGATCATCAGAGACCCAGGATCTCGTAGCGATTTGGATGGTTCTTCTTTTCGGCCGATGATCGATCACGATCGACTTGTATAAAGCCGTGTTCGATCAGTACAGAGATCGCACGGCGGATTTTTGCTTCCGGGATTCCTGTGTAAATCCAAATCCTCTCGTACCCGATCATAGCGGCATTGGTCTTTCCGTCCCGAAAGGCGCAGAAGAGCAGGTAGAGCTTCAGTGCGTTCATGTCCGACTCGCGCCGACATGAGAGCTCATGAAGCGCCGACAGCCGATCCGACGGAGCCTGCCTGTAAAGCGTCTTGTTGGGAATCTTACCGTACCGATCCGTTTCTCCATACCCGGTAAGAAAGTAGCGATTCTTCCCACCCCGGCCTTCCCGCTTTACAATAACGATGCCAGCACTCGTCAGTAGCTTAACCGCCGACGAAATCATAGCGCGCGACAAGTCTGTTAGGTCTATCAGTTCGTCATATGACATACATGCAGATCCCTGGGTTTGCGCTGCCTGTGCGGTAGATTTGTTCTCGGCGCGGACAACGATTGCCAGGAGCACCTTCAGCGCTGCGGTGGACACACCCAGGAGGTGTCCCGTCCTGAAAAGCCTGAGACCCGTATCATGAATCCAGGCCGTGGGAAGGCGCGACCACCGGCTCTGAGCTACGGCCTCCATCTCAGCTCGGAATTTTTGTGAGGGCGATGCCGACGACAATGAGTGCCGCCAAGGCAATAATGACGACCGCGGGCAGTGGTTCGATCTTCGCAAGGGCGAATAGTGATTTCCAGAACATGTTTGGTCTCCGTGCGATCAAGGGCTGCTAATGGCAAAAATTTATACGACCAGACCAAGAGTATCTAGATACCGTTTTGGATGAGCATGGCAGTCAAGGCGCAGTAGTTTGTTGTAAATCAACAACTTGGATAAAAATCAGAGAAGTTCATGGGGAAAACTTTTAGTTCACGGTGGGCTGCTATGAGGTGAGGATTTGCGGGCAGCCCACGGTCCAATTCGATCAGATTGGAGATGCCTTTCGCATTGGAACCGGGAGCGCGCGCGGTCGTACCGGCGCTGGGCCGGTCGCTGGGGAGCGCAGTGCGGCAACGCTCTTTCAGCGACTTAGCTCCCGTCCCGGCCAGAAGAAAGGCTTGCGTCCCACGGGTGGGAAAACGGTGTCCTCCCCCGCCTTGGCTGAGTACGTCGACGGCTTGCATGCCGCGGGAATCCCGCGATAGCGTATACTGGCATCCGAAAGCGATGGGAGGGCTGCCGACCGGTGACTGACCTAATTTTCGAACGGAACCACGCTTTGGACGCGATCCGCTTGGCCAAAGCCAACGGACGGGAATGGCTTTATGAGAGCTATCCCAAACCCAACGGGCAGACGCGCAGATCCAGCACGGGATTCCTGATGCACGAGGGCGCGGCTTACCCTGTGAAGCCGCTTGGGCGCCTGGCGAACGAGATCGCCGGGAGCCCTATGACAAACAACCCGATTACCAACGTATTCCGACGATACTTCGAGAACTTGGAGTTCCAGCTGATAGACAGCCCGGAGGACGAGGCGGAGAGCACGGCCGAGCGCCAGCGCCGTCTGGCCGAGGTTTGGGAGCGCCCGGGTCAAGCCAAGTTTCGCCGCGCGGTCTTCGACCTGTTCGGTGCGCGCTGTCTCGTGACCGGGTGCGAGACACTGATGGCCTTGGAGGCTGCCCACGTTCTGCCCGTGTCCTGCGGCGGCTGCGACGAAGGATGGAACGGCATCCCGTTGCGCGCCGACCTGCACCGGCTATTCGACGCCGGCGTCATCATGCTGGAGCCCAGCACTTGGAAGCTGGTCGTCATGGAACCCGTACGTAAGGAATACGGCCGGTATCACGGCCTAGACCTTGGGCCGCTCTTCGCCAAGATTCATGATGCATTTAAGCTGGCGGCGGCGCTGCGGAAACGGCTTAATCTAACTACCGAAATGCAAGCCGATCAGACGTCCACGTAGCCGGCCGTCCGGAACCCAATCGGGGTACTAATTGACGCGCGCTCAGCGACTTTCAGATTCCGCTACCCGTATGATCTCAAGAGGGTCAGCACCGATCGCCCTCGCAACGGTGACGAACTCGGCCACGTCCAGGCGCCGCTCTCCCAGCTCGAACTTCGAGACAAATGTCTGCCGCTGCCCGAGGCGCCTACCCAGTTCGACCTGGGTGATGCCAGCATCCTTGCGCACTTCAACGAGAAGCACGATCATCTTGCGGTAGAGATCGGAACGAAGTGAGGACAAGGGCAGCGCCAGTGCTGAGACTGGCTGTTCAATAAAACCCTAAATCGGTGTACCCCAAATTAGGGTATTGTGACAGAGTTGTCTGGGGGCGAGCTCGTCGGCATCAGCTATCGACCGCTCGGCCTGGGAGGGTCATATCAATGCGATTCGCCTATTTGGCGGCACTTGGATGCTGCCTCATCTCGTTTATATCAATATCAGCCGAAGCAAACGACACTATCGGCAGTTTCAGGTTCATAGAAAAGAAGGACGGCGTCACCGACGAAGACCGGAGTCTTATCGTCACTTACAGTCCTGGCGAAGATACCAGGCTGAGTTGGCGCTGCAGAGGTCCGGACTTAGAGGCTTTGACCGACATCGGGCAATATATGGTTGGCGATAACTATGACGTCAGCGTGCGGTATCGGGTCGATAAATCACTGCCTTCGCCCCTCCAGAGCTGGGCGCTTTCTTCGGAGAACGACGCTGCCTTCGTTCCTGATTCAGAAGTGCCAGAATTTACCCGACAGGCCATATCCGGAAAGACCATTGTGATTGGCGTCACAGATTTATTTGACGGTGCTGAGGTCCAGCACGAATTTGACCTTTCTGGGCTGGGAGCAGCGATTAAGATGCTGCCTTGTTTCAGAGGCTTTGCCCAGTAGGGCTTTAAGAGGCTCGCCCCATCCCTTTCAGGTTCTTAGCCGGGCAAAAGGGCTCGAATTGAAAACGAAAGCCAGGCGAGGTGGCTCAAGAGTAGTGCCCGAAAACGGCTTCTATCGTTCCGAGCGCTGTCTTTGTTTGGTCCATCGACGGCGGCCTTGCCGCAGTGAATCCTATTTGACCCGGCAAGTTCGTAGTCTTTGAGACAACGAGATACGTGATGTCCGGCCGACCTGCTGACGTTTCTTCGCGAGATATTTCGTCCAGGATTGGCTTCCATGGGCCCTGGGCTGGGATACCTAGTGCCGAGCCCAACTCGCTGTAGAAGATCGTCCGACGTTGCTTGGCGCGGTCGCGGAGCACCCCAACAATCGCATCCTTGTGCGCACGATACGGTACCATCGTTCCCTCCACCTGCTCACGTTCCCACACTTGCACAACGTGCCTACAGGTTCAAACTGATCCAGCGCAGCCGCTCGGGGCAGTTGATAGGCTGGCATACTCCTGTAAGGGTTAGGGTGCCGGGACGCAAAGCCTGTTGATGCGGGCGTCTTGCCGGCGCTGGTCCGGTGTTCGGGGAGCGTCGGGGGAGCAGCAGCGCTTTTTCAGCGGCCGTGGCCCTCCGGTCAAAGAGCCTGGGAGGGTCAGCGCGAACTCGTGCCAGACAGATCTTGCCTCTAACGTGCGCGCATTGAGCCGATTCGGCGATCGGCCGATACCGGCATGATCGCGCCAAAGCACATGGTGGTGGCGGCCACTTATCTGTGCGACGAAAGTGTCGCCGACGGGAGCTACGCTTCAAGGATCCACGAGATGTTGCCGGAAAAACTGTCCGATCTGATTGCCTATGACGCCGGAACGCTGAGAGTGACCAGCCGCGAAAGTAAACGGCTCGAATTTAAGCAGGCGTTCGTTCGTGCCAACCTTCCAGCCTATGAGCGCACGATCGCTGCGTTCGCCAACACCCAGGGCGGCTTTCTCGTCTTTGGCGTCGACAACAATCCCCGCGTCATAGTCGGCACGCCGCCGGCGGACATCGCCGACGAGGCAGACATCTCCACGCTGCTGCGCCAAGACTTCGCGCCAGAACTGCCGTTCGAGAGCAAGGTTTATGAGGTGGACGGCAAAACCGTGTTCGCTATGGCCGTCGAGCCGGCGCTTGACCGGCCGGTGATCTGCACCAAGACACGCAATCGGAGCTTCACGGATCCAACCGGCAAGAAGGTAACCGAGCCAGTAATCATCGAGGCCACTATCTACTACCGCTATACGGCTCGTACCTCGGCCATCGGCTACCCGGAACTCAAGGCATTACTCGATGCGCGCGAAGAGCGGCGCATGACGATGCTGCTGGAGACCATCGAAGCCGTCGAGCGAGTCGGCGTGGAACGCGCTGGAGTTGTAGACATCACCACGTTCGGCGATGCCAACAAGTCTACCAACCTGTACGTGTCGCACGAGACTGCGCGCTCCATGAACTTCATTGAGGAGGGACGCTTTACTGAGAAGGAGGAAGAAGGATCGCCAGCTTACATGGTGGTCGGAAAGGTGTCGCTAGGCGAAGTTGTCCGGGCGCCCCTTGCCGAAGCTGACAAGAACCTTCCCTCAGAAGCAGCAGCGGCGTTGGCAGACGTCGTGCACCAGGTGTGCGGCAACGAAGTTGCACTGAACCAGAGCGGGGTCTTGCCGCTGCTAAAGGCGTTCAACCTGATGGAACTGCCATACCATGAGTACGACGCGAAGGTGAAACGTCGCTACATCACTCAAGAGGGAATAGCCGCGCTGCAGGACGCTATCCGCGCAGAGCCACTTAGAGCATTGCAGAGCTTCGCCTCCAAGAAAACGATCGAGGGTTATCTGGCCACGCAAGCGGCAGCCGTCCTGCCCGAATTACAAGCGGCACCAGCCGTTAACGCCGCTCCATGACGCTTCGTTGTCGCATCCTCGATGGCCAGACAGATCTGTCATTTCCAGGCGCGCGCGGCCGAGAATCCGTAAAGATCATGATGAAGAACAAGTGCTCGGACTCGTCGCCATGGCGCTTTGCAATCCATCGCGTGTCAACTACCTAACCCGTGGCCTCCATGTCGCGGCAGTCTTCGCCACGGAACCCGGCGGCATGTCGTTGCGATCGACGAGTTCATAGCCGAGATGGCGCATCACTTGACCAACTATGGAGCCGGCGTCGACGGTCCCAAGGTCATGCGGGTGATAGAGAGGTCCAAGGTCAGCGACGATCAACGGTTCGACGCCTGCCAAGGCCGGTAGACCTGCCTCTGTTGCTTCCAACATGAGTCTCTTGCCCTGACTGGACCATGCGATCTCTTCCATACGGAGGTGAACCGGGTCAGAGAAGGTGATGCCGCCGGAACGAAGCGGCAGGCCGGACGCGTTGATCAGGTCTATAATTTCTTGACCGCCTTGTTCGAGGCGCTTCCTGGCATTTTCGTAGAGCGTTGCCCGCCGTTCCGGCGACATTGCCTTCAGCTTGTCCATCGTCATCTGCATGACCTTCTCCCTTACTGACCGCTGTGACGCAACAGAGTGTAGCTTTGGATTGGTTCGCCGCGCACCTGTGCGCGCACCGGCTGATTGTTCGCGTCGACCTTGGGCTCGGCGCCGATCGCGTTCTTGATGTACCAGCCGAGATACATATTCAGCGGCGTCTTGCCCGGTAGTTTGACCGCGTAAGCATCGCCGCCGATCGCGCGCTCGTACTGAGCTTTCAGCTCGGGCTTTTCCATGGCGGCCTGGAACACAGTCAGCACGAAGTGCTCGTCGAAGCGGCCCGTGGCAAAAAGCACCTTTGAGAGCTCAACGAACTTGTCGATGGTCTTGTACTGGGCCTTCAGCATCGTGCTGGTGGCCTTGTCCATCCACTCGGTGTCGATCGCGAGCTTATGGATGGCGCGCTGGATCAGAGCGCTGGCCTCGATGCCCTGGGCGCGAGCCTCTTCGCGAATGGCAGCCATCGCCTCCTTGTTTACGTTCACCGTGAACTTTTCGGTTTCCATAGTCATCGTCGCCTCCCTTATGTTGTCTGTTGCGCAATCATTCAACGTATAGGAGGGATACATTGCACATTGCTCTCTGTCAATGCATGACAGGCATACATTGGATAACTTTTCCAGTGTACGATCCCTCGGCGGTTGAACCCGGCTGAGTCCCCGCCCCGGTCAAAAAAGCTGGCTCGCCGTTCCTTGCAGGGGTCCCTCCCGCGGCAATCGCGACGCGATGGAGGTCAGTCCGCCGACCCGACAGGCGGCGAGGTCACGCCAGCCTAAGAAATGGCGCCGGCGCGATTGCGGCTGCCCGCACCGACCCGGCGCGCATGGATGGTGTGGGCGCCGCTGACGCGCAATCGATAGTCGAGCATTGGTTGGCTGACGCCGTACAGCTGCTTGGCAACCGATACCAGCCCTTGGCTGACGATATTGAGCGCTGCCTCATTTGAGATGAGTAGACAGCCGCCAAGGAAGTTGGCTTCCGCCTCGATTCCACCATCGCGGGAGCGTTCGCCCTTTGCTGTCAGCGGCGGCGTGCATTTATGTCCGAGGAAGCAATGCGCCAGTTCGTGGCAGATGTTGCTGCGCTGTCGGTGCGGATGGTGCGAATCGTTGTGGACGATCGCAGTGGTCGCACCGCGCGGCACGGTCACGGCAGAAAATGCGGACTGATCCCTGCCGAGAAATGCTTTGGCGTCGCAGTCGAGTTCGCTGAGCTTCAGCAAGACAATGTCGAACTCGGCGCAGATCGCGATGGGATCGATTCGATCGATCGGCCCAAGCCCCATCTTATCGCGCACTTTAAGCGCGATGCGGTTTGCCTCAGCCTTGAAGCCATGCCGAAATGCCAAGTTAGCTCTCCTTCAACCTGTTGTAGGTGCTGAGAACAATCTCCTCCATCAGCTTGGCGTTTGTCGGCGTGAGGTTGGGGTCGGCGCGTAAAAGCGCGGTGATTTTGGCTAGTGCCGGTGCCTCGCCTGCTGTCGTTCCAGGAATAAACGATTCGGCCTTGAGCTTCGACCATTTCAGAAGGGCAGCCAGCCCGTTTACATCGGGTTTTGCGCCCTGGCCCATCCGAGATAGTGTGGAGGCGGCAACTCCAGTCGCCTCCGCGACATCTTTCCAAGTCATTTGCTTGATCAGGCGAGTCGCGTTCAGTGCTGCGAAGAATGATTCCGTATCAAAGTTGTCTGTCACGTCGTCTCCGTTGCAAAAAAGGAATCGATTGCGATCTTGCAATTATCCCGAATCTCCATACTGGTATCAAATCGATTGCGATTTCGCAATTGATTGCTCGAACCCGCATCAAGGAGAAAGCCATGGACGTCGCCGACGCCGCACAAAATGCCCCGCACGGGAAAGAGAAGACGGTCACGATCATCGTGAACGGACGTGCGAAAACTTTGCCCAAGAAGGAGGAGATCTCCTTCGACGAGGTGGTTGACATCGCCTTTCCCGGCCATCCTACCGGCGATGGTATCCAGTACACGGTCCAGTACACCCGCGGACAAGGAAACAAGCCGGCGGGCACGTTAGTCGAAGGCCAGTCGGTGAAAACCAAGGACGGGATGGAGTTCGATGTCACGTCGACCAATCGCTCTTAGTCGTGATTTGCTCCGTCTGCAAAATGAGGGCTATGACATCGACATTCGGGACGGTTTCCTGCTTGTCAGGAACGTCCCCTTTGTCACTTCCACATGCAGCATAGAACGCGCGACACTGATCTCGCCGCTGTCGCTGTTAGGGGATGTCACCGCGAAGCCCCGCAAGCATGTCTGCTACTGGACTGGAGCACACCCGTGCCATGCAGACGGCGCCAAAATCAGGTCGATCGAAAATGGAGCCGGGCCGCAGGACCTGGCCCCTGGCCTGCATGCGGCCTTTACCTTCTCCGCCAAGGCCGACTACCGCGACTACCACCACAAGATGACGACATACATAGGGCGCATCGCCGGCGAGGCAGCAAAGCTCGATCCGACCGCCACAGCCCGGATTTTTTCAGCTATCGCAGCCGAGGCCGAGGAGTCAGTGTTCCAGTATGTCGACACGGCAACGAGCCGCGCCGGCATTGGCGCGATTAACTCGAAGGTTGCCGGACAAAAGATCGGCTTTGCGGGCCTCGGCGGCACAGGCAGCTATATTCTTGATCTCGTCGCAAAGAGCTCGGTCGCCGAAATCCATCTCTTCGATGGAGACGTGTTTTCCCAGCACAACGCATTCCGCGCACCAGGAGCTGCCAGTCTGGACGAACTGAAGGATGGCATGCTGAAAGTCGACCGGTTTGCTGGTATTTATTCGCGCTTGCACCGCGGAATCAAACCGCACGCATTTTTTCTCGATGAGACGAACGTCGGGGCGCTGGCCGGCCTCGATTTTGTTTTCGTCTGCATGGATGTCGGTCACGCCAAACGCGCAGTCATTGACTATCTGGTGGCCAATGGCATCTCGTTCGTCGACGCCGGCATGGGCGTGACAGTCGACGATGGGCGCCTTGGGGGCATTGTACGTGTCACTGTCAGCACGCCCGAAACACGCGGCCTTGCCGCACCGCATATTTCCTATGCCGACGACGCCGGCGGCGCCAATGAATATACCAGCAACATCCAGGTCGCCGAGCTAAACGCGCTGAACGCCGCCTTGGCGGTCATGCAATGGAAGAAGCTGGCGACGATTTATCGGGATAGCCGGCAGTCGGTCTACCTCGGATACTCCATCGCAAGCGGCGAAATCATCACCGAGGGACTTGATGGCGCCGGTTGATCGTCTTCAGCCAAGGTTCGTCGAATACATCCCCGACGATGTCGAGGCGGGCGTACTGTACGTCTCGCGACGTTTTTCCACGGCCACCCATCTTTGCTGTTGCGGCTGCGGTCTTGAAGTGGTGACGCCGCTGAACCCCGCCAAATGGGGCGTAGTCGAACGAAATGGCAGGGTCTCGCTGACCCCTTCCGTTGGCAACTGGAGTTTTCCTTGCCGGTCGCATTACATCGTTTCGGACAACCGTGTTCTATGGGCAAGGTCGATGTCACCTGAGGCCATTGCCGCTGTGCAAAGGCGGGATGTCGAAGATGCTGTGCGCCTTGCACCACCGAGGCCCAGTTGGGTTCGTCGACTGCTGGCCGGCGCTCTGGTTGCCTGGACGTCGACGATTGCTGCAATCCAGCGGCCGTGGCGCAAATAGCTTCGGCTTCTGGCGCTCGCTTCTGAAAGATCTGCCATCGACGCGCGCATGGGCGAGGCGCTTTTTGCATTCGCGTCGGACCCTCATAGTCCGCAGACCTAACGCTGGCGGCCCATCCCGGTCTAGATACGGTCCGCCGCTGTCATGACAATCGCGCGGAAGAGTGGTCCGCCATGTAGCCAGGAAGAAGGCCGGTCTGGAACCAGGCCGGCCTTGGCATATGCGGACCGTCGACCGAGAGAGTTTTGACTAAACGTCAAAGTCAGCGGTATGCGTACTCCTCGCAGCCTTCTGCGAAAGGGCGAGGATATGATGGACTGCCATCGGGTCTAGCATCGATTGGACCCAGGAGCGAAACGTGTGGATGCCGAATATTGTCCACTCCGTTGGGTCATCAGCGACGACGACGACGGTGTAGCTTCGTCCATCTGCAGTGACTTGGAACCCTGAGAAGCCGTCTCCTCCGAGGGAATTTCGCGATCGGAGAGGGGTACGCTGTCGGATCGCCTGTGATACGTGCCGGACGCGCAGGGTAGGGTAGCGCTCATAGAACTGCTCCCACTCTTCACGTTTGTCGGTTTCACCGAGTGCAAGACGGAGATCTGTATTCCGAGAAAGTTTGTCGTTCATTTTTGCTCCTTGCGGTGCCCGGACGACCATCCGCCGGGGCTGGGCGCGGTTGTGACACGCGGCCATGGAGCTGGCACATGCGCCAAGGTGGGACCGCTCGACGAGGTTAGCGCGACCAGCAGTCAGCGGGACGGAGAGCACAGACAGGGGGAGATCATGCGCTTTATGCGGACGCCCTGCTTTGTAACAGAAAGACACAGCCAACCTGCCCCCCCTCTTTTGGGAAAGCAGGACATGCGCATAATCCGCATGACGTCTCTCAGAACGGTGGGGCGTCAACGACCGACCGAGCACTCCGCACGGCGGCCCGGGCATCGGCGGTCAGCCTCAGCCCGATGAACCCGCGTTTTCCGCCGGTGTCGTCATGCCGCTCGCCGCGATCCTTCAAGCTTGAGCTGAACTTCTTCTTAGAAAAGGCGCGTTCATTGGCTGCCCGACACCAGATCATGTAGCTCTCGAAGAGGTCCGCAACGGGTTCCTTGTGGGTCAAATCACGATCGCAACACTCGCTGATCCATCGGCCCAGTAGATCTTCATCCTGCAGATACTCCTGTGTGGCAGCCTTGACCCGGGCAGGTCGCTCCAGTCCGTCTGCGCGCCACTTACTGTACCCATCAATCATCCAGCGCAGGATGGCCGGCGCCTCCTCGCGCAGCTTTCCTTCCAGATTCCGGTCGACGTTCTTCTCGGAAATGGTGACCGTAAACGGCAGCAGATGGATACGTCGCCGAATCGCCTCGTCTACTGTGGTAAAACCGGGCCGATGGTTTCCGGCAATGAATAGCTTGAACTGCGGGAGATACTCAAAGAAGTCCTGCCGCATAAAGCGAGCCTTGATCGGATCGCCACCGGTCATCTGCTTGATCCTGGCCTCAGCCCATCGCCGACCGTCCTCGGTCTCCTGCACCGTGACGAGCCGCGCTCCGCGAAGATCAGCCAATTCGGTCGGGTGCTGCGGCTGGCTGTTGGCGGTCAACGTGTCCGTCGCCGTGGATGTACCGTAGTCACCCAGGATGAATCGGACCGTGTTTACGAACACCGACTTGCCATTGCGACCTGTGCCCCACGCAAAGAACAATGCATGCTCCGACGTTTCGCCGGAGAGGAAGTAGCCGCACATCCGCTGAAGATAGTCGACGTATTCCTGATCGCCGTCAGTCACTTCCGACAGAAAGCGGAGAAAACGTTCGGGCGCAATCCCTTCACCTGCGGGGCCAACGCGGGCCATCTTCGTGCAATGCGCACTGGGATCGTGCGAAAGCACTTTTCCCGTATCGAGGTCGACGATGCCGTCCGGCGTGTTCAACACCCTCAGGTCTCCGTCCCAGATCTCTGCCGGCACCGCCAGGCGCCGGTCGGAGCGCGCGAGGCGCTCAACGGCAGCGCTGGTACTCGCCAAGCAGAGCCTGTAAGCTTCAGAAGCTTTGTCAACTCGGCGGGCAGCGTCGCGCGCCAGGTGGCGAACCCGGTCGTGAACGTCAAGGGTCTTGTCTTTTGCCCACCGATGGCCATCCCAAACGAGCCACTGATCCCATTCCGGAACGTAGCGCATGGAGCTGCAGTGCGCCTCGGCAAAAGTCAGCGCCAGGTGCTCTTGGCTGAATGCCGGCGCGCCGTCGACACCGGCAACGCGAGGCGCCGGCTCATTATTCAGGATCGCCTCTGCGAGCGCCCGCTGCGCCGCACGAAACTTGTCGTTCTGGCGGCTGGCATGACCTCCGATCGCCCAGTGGGCGTTCACCAGAAAGGAGAGTGCGAGCTCCAATGGGGCGCCGCTTCGGACACACTCTCCCGCAAAGGCAAGAGAAGCCTCGCTCTCAGTATATCCCGCCTCGTCAAGCGGAACCCTGATCGCCTGACCGTCGCCGCTTAGCCTAACGTCCTTCGGTCCTCGTACACCCAGCCGCGCCTGCATCCGGGCCAAATCTGTCGGAAGATTCGCCAAGTCAGGTACCGAATCCAAATCTCCAGGTGTCAGGTGAGACAACGCGTGCAGGAGATCACGCTGCATCGGGCTTGGGTCCGCCCCGCTGACCTTGTCTGCGAAGTTCGGATGGAACGGCTTGTCGTCTCGTGCCGGTGACGACACCGGCACGACTGTTACAACCGAAAAGGCAGCGAAGTGCTCGAGCGAATAAGTGCGGTCCGAACTGGCTGAAATGATAGCCGCAGTCCGGCCGGTCTTGTGGTTGATGCAGCCCGGAAGGCGCATCATCCGATTCGCGTTTGCAACACCGTCAACTTTTACCAACATTGGCGAGGTCGCTTTGCGTAGCCAAGCGATCAGGGCCTCATTTGCGGATTTCGCTTTCTGCATGTCGCCTGTGGGTTCGACCAAATCCCAGTGCGCCTGAATACCGCGACCGCTGTCCACAATCATCGTGGGCTGTAATGGCATGCTCCCTATTACTTCCAGCGCATGCTTGCGGGCGGTATCATGATCCTCGCCTGCAGGGTCAAGATCAACCTGAAGCCGGGTACGCAGCGCGATCTCAGCTTCCTTTGGTGGGTTTCCATTCCGGGGTGCCCACCCTTCGGGCGGCGCATTGTTGATGACGTAGATATGATCGCCTTCCAGGTTGCTCGCCTGAGCCCATGCTACGGCCTGGTCAATGTCTCTGAAGACGCGGCAGTATGTTGATCGCTGATTTGAGCTGGCGCGTTTGTCAATTCTTACCAAGGCCAGAGGCAGTCGACTTGTCAGGAACGCATGCAAACTGTTGTCGTCCATGCCGTCGCCTTTTTCCGGCGTCATCTCGGGCATGATGGCTTGCTGCCCATCTACCCCTTCGGCCGCTCCAGACGGCACCTCGAGGTGCACAACCTTCGACCCGAGATTCATTGAGTGCCTTTGGCGGCACGAGCCGCGCGCAGCTTGCGCTCGTGTACCCCCTCAAAAGAGTCGCGCGCGTCCAATCGCAAAGCCATCCACTGCTCGATCTCCCGTTCAAGGAAAGCAATTTTATGTGGCCCAAGGGGTACTGGCCTCGGAAACGAGCCTGCCGCGATTTTGCGATAAATGTGCGTTTTGGAGAACGAGATCCGGTCAATGACCTCGTCCATGCTGATAAAGCGATCTGCCACTCTTCACCTCCAGTAACCAGTGACCGGAGGAATGCGTGATGAATGTGCTCAGGGCAAAAGCGCTAACCCGGCGAGGGGTGCAAAGTTTAGCGCGGCCGCATGGCGTTCGAGCATTGGTCGACAGTGTATCCGGGGTCGATGAGCCGGGCCACCTCATACACCATCATGAGAGCCGGTGCCGATGCCCTTTTCTTCACAGTCGACCTCGTTTTCCGTGATGCCTTCAATTTCTTTGCCAGCCTCACGCCATTGTTGACTATCGACCCGTCTTCGTCCGATTGATCGCTCCAGGGTATATCAGTCTCACTTCGGACGTAGTCGAATAGCACGCCGACTAATGCCTTTAGACCGCTGGTCTTGACGCGAACCTCCTTGCCCGCGTCATCCTTCATCGGAGTGCGAAGAGACCTGTCCGTGGTCGTGGGGATAAGGTGCTCGTCCGCTCTCAGGCCAGCTACGGCTCTCTTAAGCAAGCCGCGCAGGTCACGATTGCTGTCTGGTTCCTCATACGACCTGTCGAGATCGAGGTCTATCATTGCCAGATTGACCGACGAATTCTCCAAGGCATGCAAAGCTGATTCCAGCGCCTTTAGCAGCTTTCGATTTGCCGTCCTTTGGCGTGGAGCCGCAGCCTCGATCCCCAGGGCATCTCTGTGCGCTTGTTCGGCTCGCTTCATTGCTTCGAACAGGCTGCTCTCTTTGCCGATTAAGGGCGTATCTCTCTTCGGGTCGCCCGTCGGATTAACGCGCCGAACGCGGCGTGCAACCTCCATCGCGTCCTGAGATGAAATGGTAGTGGTTTCTCCCTCAGATGGTGCACGACATGGATTCTCCCCAACCTCAGCGATTTTCTCTGTCAAGTCGGATGCTCCGGTCGCCAAGGACGTTCGGCCATCCCTTTGTCGGACGATCGATGCTGGCTGTGAAACGCATCTAATAAGCTTTCACGGACATGCAAGGCCGGTGATGCTTTGGCCGTTTACATGTTGAAGCCTGCCGATCTGCTCGCCGCTCCAGCCATCACCGTGGCCACGCCGCCGGCTGCTTTTCCGCTCTAGGCCGCAGTCGATAGCCGCCCTTGGCTACCACGCACAACCACGGTCAGCACGTGTTCAGCATACGCCTGCAGCGCCCGCCGCTTCTCCTCCAGGTAGTCGTGCTTGTTGTAGGTCTTCTGCAACCCCGGCTTGGCATGGCCGAGCACGGCGTCGCGAACTTCCTGGTTGAAGCCCAGATGCGCTAGTCGGGTTTCGCAGGTCACCCGGAAATCGTGGATGCGGTAGTGTTGGAGGATGGCTTCCGGCTTGCCCAGTTCCTTCCGCAGATATTCCTGGGCCAGGTCGTCCAGCGCACGCTTGCCCTGGGAGAAGCCGGCAACTGGAACACGACCATGCCGCGACGAGAAAACAAAGTAGTCGTTGGCGCCGGTCCAAACTGGCAGCCGCTCGAACAAAGCCCAGAGCGGTGCCGACATCGGCACGATGTGCTCGCGACGGCTCTTGAAGCGCTCCTTGCCAAGGTCCAGCCACCGATTGTCTGCATCGATCTCGGAACGCTTGCAAAAGGCCCACTCCGCCCGGCGCTGGCCTGTAAGCATAAGCGTCTGATAGAGCGAGCCAAACGGATAACGCAAATCGTCCGCAGCCATCCAGATCGAGCGGATTTCGATGTCGCTAAGCGCGCGTCCGGCCTCCGTGTTTCGCGCCAGATCGTTTCGCTTCATACCGCTAAGTGGGTTGTTGGCGATGAGCTCGCGGTCGGCCGCCCAGTTGAAGATGCGTGACATCTGCTTGCGGACCTCACGCGCCGTTCCAATCCGGCCGCTTGCAACAATGTTGTCGATGATTTCGTGCACGTCGGATCGCCGGATATCCGCAATCGGTGTGTCACCCAAATGCGGCACAACGTGCAGGCGCAACACCCGCTCGACGTTTGGCCAGCTCGATATGGTCCTTGCTGCGTCCTGCCTTATATGTCGCTCCAATACCGCCGAGAATGTATTTGCCCGCCGCTCTCGCACGCTAGAGGCCAGCTCGGCTCTCGGGTCTGCGCCGGCGCCGGCCTTGCCTAAGATTGCCCGGGCACGCTCTCTGGCGTCTGCCAGACTGACCACCGGCCATCTTCCAAGCGTGATTCGATGCTGTTTGCCGGCTAAATGGCGGCCGGATTCGGTCTGGCCGCCCTCGCCGAGGACCCGGTAGATCACCGAGAAGGATTTCGCCCCTTGATCGGAGACCCGTAGGATTAAACCGGGGCACAAGTCGTCACCGACCTCTAGCCGACCGGTCTTAGGCGGTGTCATGCGTTCAAGGAACTGGTTCGTAAGGCGCTTCTTGCTGGTCGTGGCCATTTGCTCCCCCGGGTATCCGGGTCCTCTTCGTTGATCGTTCGCCGGGTTTCCGAGGGGAGCCGCAGGGCGCGGTTTTCGACGGAACTCGACGGAACTGATCGTTCCGCTCCCCGCGCCCATAGACAATCGTTTTCTGGATGAAGGAGTTACTTGGCGTGACGAAAAGCGTCGTCGAATCAATGGGTTGCCAAGGTTGGGGTCGAGCGTTCGAATCGCTTCACCCGCTCCAATTTCCTCTAAGGAAATCAAGCATCGAAAAGCCGCGGTCCGCCGCGGCTTTTTCGTTTTTGGACATTGTCGAACTGGGAGCTTGGGCCGAACTGCGCTTCGTCCATCCGCCTCTCATGTCACATAAAATTACAGCCAGGAACGCTTCCCGCCTCGCCTCGTTAGCCCTCCACCACCTAACGATGGAGAAAAACCAATGCAGGATATTTCCGGTAAGCGCGTCGCTATCCTTGCGACAAACGGGTTCGAACGATCCGAGCTTGAAGTTCCGCTCAAAAAATTACGCGAGGCGGGCGCCGAGGTCGATGTCGTGTCGCTCGCAAGCGGCAAGATCAAAGGCTGGGACCTCAAGGACTGGGGTCGGGAGATTCCTGTCGACAAGACGTTGGATGAGGCGCGGTCGGACGACTATGACGCGATCGTCCTGCCTGGCGGGGTCATCAATCCGGATCTGCTGCGCGTCGAGCGAAAGGCCCTGGAC